>JAWCKT010000005.1:19139-24428 GCA_038851515.1 Hadarchaeum sp. (SeqCode) | reverse complement strand
TCTTCCGGCAATACTCTGGGCTTTCCTTGCCATGAAGCTGGACATAATCCAGCTCTACCTGTTATGCAATCCGATTAACCTCTTCCTGAGGGGAGTCCAGGAACACCCCCACAAATTTAACCTGATCCCGGAAAGTCCGGACAATGTCCCGAGCGGCGATGGGATCTATATAGCGCTTACTGGGTGGATAAAAAACTAACCCCAGAAAATTTACTCCCTGCTCAATACAAAAACCGGCCGTCTCCAGGTCTCGAATTCCGCAGATTTTGATTTGAACCATACCCGTAAGGTGAAAAATGGAAAGGCCAGGGAAGCCCTACCTTCGCCCTATGCCTTTATCCCTTTTGTTTGATTAACAATTCCGGCTGACTTCAATGTAGGCTTCTAGTTTAGCCCGCGCCTTACCACTTTCTAAGATATCCCGGGCCAGCTCCAACCCCTCTTTAAGATTTTGGACGACCCCATAAACCAGGAATCCGGCTGCTGCATTGAGTAAGACGAGATCTCGTTTAGGACCTAGATAAGCCCCTTCTAAAATCCCCCGAACGATGAGGACATTTTGATGAACATCTCCGCCGGCTATTTCGTCAAAAGTACAAGGGGATATGTTAAAATCTTCCGGTTGCAGGCTATAGCTATGAATTTCGCCCTGATATAATTCCCAGACCAGGGTTTTGCCTGTTAGGGTTATTTCATCTAACCCATCTTCACCATGGACCACCATCACCCGTTGACTCCCCAAGTTCCTTAATACTTCTAACATCTTGGTGGCTACGTGGGGATCAGAGACCCCCAAGACCTGATATTGGGCTCCGGCAGGATTTGTTAAAGGTCCCAGGATGTTAAATATGGTTCGGATTCCCAGCTCTTTTCGCACCGGGACTACATTTTTCATGGCCGGATGAAAGAGTGGAGCCGAGATGAACCCCAGGTTGGTTTGCTGAAGGCACTTTTCAACTTGGGCCGGTCCCAGGTTGATCTGAGCCCCCAGACCTTCGACCACATCTAAGCTGCCACATCTTCCCCCTGCCCCCCGGTTACCATGCTTTGCAACTTTAACCCCTCCGGCTGCCAGGATAAAAGCGCTGGTCGTTGAAACATTAAACCTGGGAAGACCACTTCCTCCGGTACCACAAACGTCCAGAACCGCTCCGTCTACCCGAACTTTCTCGCTGAATTCCCTCATGACTTTGGTCATACCGGTGATTTCCTCGACCGTTTCCCCCTTCATAGTCAGGGCAACCAGAAAACCTGCAGTTTGGGAAGGAGTTAACTCTCCGGCCATAATTTGTCGCATGGCCGTTTCCGCATCGTGTTGACTGAGATCCTGTTTAAGAACGAGACTTTTCAATAGATCTTGAATCATAAAAAGTCCATAGCCCAAAGTCCGAAGTCTAGAGTCCAGAGGCTAAAATCTTAAACTCAGTTAACCTGGAACCTTGGAGCTATTTAACGTATTTTCAAGCTAAGGGCTACCCCATCCCGAATGGGAATAATATTAGAAATAAAAGCCTCGGAACGGTAGATGAGCCGGTTATATTCCTGAACGCCCCGGGTACTGGCATCCGGCGCTTTAGGATCGAGCACACGACCGTACCAAAGAACATTATCGGTGATCAGAAGTCCACCTGTTCTTAACTTTTTCATGGCCTTCTCAAAAGCCAGAGGATAGCTTTCTTTATCAATATCATTAAAAATCAAATCAAAGGTATCCTGGGCAGCATCCAAGATAGCTATGGCATCGCCTACTCTAAAATCTATATAATCGGCAACCCCTCCCCGCTTAAAAAATTCCATGGCCTGCCTGGCATTCTCTGCCTTTCCATCGGTACAAATAATTTTACTTCCGGAGGAAGCATCTCCCCTATGACTCATGGCCTTAGCCATCCAATAGGCCGAATAGCCGAACCCGGAACCCATTTCAAAAATTTTCCTGGCCCCGGTGAGCCTGACCATTTGATATAATAACCGACCCACCAGAGGGCCTACAATGGGAAACTCCCGCGTATATCCTATTTTTTCCATCTCTAATAATACCTCATCCCGATCCGGGATAAGATCTGTTAAATATTTTTCGATTTCCGGATTCGTAATGTCCATACAACAAGAAAATGAAAGACAAAAAGGGAAAAGAAAAATTAACTCTCCCCTTTGGTCTTTTCCCTTTCACCGATTTTAAGATGATGGATATCATTTAAACAGGTCAGTACCGGACCCTTTTCGCCGAATTCAAGGATCGTCTTGGCTGCTAGATTTTGTCCAAGTCTTCTGAAATTGGATAATTCCAACTGAATAGCCTTACAGATAATGGTTAAATTGGTAAACTTATGGGCCACCACCACCACGGTTTGTCCTGCATGGGCTTTGTAAATACGCTCAACAGCCTGCCAGGCCCGCTCCTGAAGTTGTACCAGGGACTCTCCTCCCGGTAATATCAGGGTGGCAGGCCGATGAGCCCATTCCCGCATAAGATCAGGATAGTAGGCCAGGAGTTCCTGAGAGGTCAATCCCTCTAACTGACCCTGATTGAGCTCTTTGAGCTGGTCATCTGCCTTCACAGGCAAAGTTCGTGAGGAAGTTGCCTGTAACATCCTGGCAATGATTTGGGCCGTCTCGTAAGCCCGTTTCAAAGGGCTTGAATAAATAGCCTGGACAGGCTCCTGTTTTAAAGCCAAGGCCAAAAGTTCGGCCTGTTCCCGACCTCTCGGACTGAGTTCAATATCGCTAAAGCCTTGACAGCGCTGGGTTTCATTCCATAAGGTTTCTCCGTGCCGGACTAAAATTAACCGCATCTTCTACCTCTACAAAATTTTTTCAGTCCTTATAACCATAAGCGATAATTTTCTAAAACGTCAACGAAAAAATCCAATCCGGCTACACAACTTCTACTTCGATGATCGTTCGGGGATTTTGGGGATCGATCTTTCGAACAATTTGTTGTTCGCAAATTTGATTGCGTGAACTAAAAGCAGAACCCCTTAAAACCTTAATAATCGATTCGGCAAGCTGCCTCAAGGAAACTCCCTTTTTCCTGGCGTTACCAATATAAGTTATTTTTAAAATGGTATCCCCCTTTTGGGGAACAGGAGCCTGAAGCTCTCTTAACCTTTTAATCTCACTTTTTAATTTACGAAAAGGCTGATCCAATATGTCACCATCTATGATAAATTGATTCTTCATACCTGTGCGCTCCTTCACTTTAAATGCCGCTTAAAACATTGCCCGGTTTTGGTTACCGGCCAGATCGTATTTCAATATAGCAAATAAAAGGCGAAAGTCAAGGAAGAAAATGGATAAATTCCGCTAAATAAAGAAGAAGTGGAAAGGAGGAAGAGTAAGCTGTAGGGCCGAGGGGTTTAATTTCTTCTACCCCTTCACCGGGAAAAGGTTGCATAATTACGTAGAGGCGATTCGGGTTGGTAGTTACCCTTTAACTTTAACCCAAAGTGAAGGAGTTATTCTATGCCAAATAGATTTCTTCGAAAGTTGATCTTTACAGTTCCAAGGTCTTTTTTGTTTACTGGGCCTTTCCCCAGGCAAAAAAGAAGACTCACCGGGAATTTGGCTCTTATCGGCCTATTAGGGGTTCTTCTGCTGGGTAGCCATTTATCCTCTACGACCGGAGTTGAGACCAGGGAGGGGGAACTTCCCGTTTATACCACGGCCCTTGGCATTGCGTTGGAGTCCCTTCCCTATCCTTATCCCGTACATTATCTCCCTCTGGAGATTGAAGGGCAGCCCCTCCGAATGGCTTATATGGATGTACAGCCCTCTGGTACGGGTAATGGACGGGCTGTTGTGCTTTTACATGGAAAGAATTTCTACGGAAGTTACTGGGAGAATACGATCCAGGTCTTATCGAAGGCCGGGTATCGGGTCATTGTCCCGGATCAGGTCGGTTTTGGGAAATCGGCCAAGCCTGATATTCATTACAGCTTTGATCTTTTAGCTGCCAACACGGCTCAATTGCTGGATCATCTCAAAGTCGAAAAGGTTGCCGTGGTGGGTCATTCCATGGGTGGAATGCTGGCGGTGCGCTTTGCCCGAAACTATCCCCAACGAACTACCCACCTGATATTGGAAAACCCCATAGGATTGGAAGATTATCGGTTTAAAGTTCCACCTCTGTCTTTAGAAAAGCTGATTGAAAACGAAATGACCCAGACGCCGGAGAAAATACGGGCTTTTTTTAAACGTTACGTGGTGGAGTGGAAACCGGAAGTCTACGAACCCTATGTGGAAGTACGTACCCGTATCATGTTGAGTGGAGAGTATCCCCGCTGGGCGAAGTCTTCGGCCTTAACCTATCAGATGATTTATCAGCAACCGGTTCGGCATGAGTTTGGTTTAATCGAACCGCCGACTCTGTTAGTCATCGGTCTGGAGGACCGTACGACCCTGGGACGCGGTTCTGTTCCAGAAGAGGTACTGAAAACCCTTGGGCAATATCCTGAGTTAGGAAAGGCCGCTGCCAAGGATATTCCCCATTGTAAGCTGGTAGAGTTGGAGAACGTAGGACATATCCCCCATCTGGAGGCCCCGGAGAAGTTTCATGCGGTGTTATTGGATTTCCTAAAATCTTGATTTATTTCTCCTGACGTCCAAATTCCAGGGGTGGATTAGGTGGGCCGACCAGGAGGGGATTGGCATGGGGACCGGTAAGATTCGGTTGAGGAAGGGTTGGATTGACAGAAAATGGGTCGGGTTTAAGTTCGATAAGGATAGGAACGGTAAAGGTTATTTCATCCAGGGATCCGTTTGAAGAACCGGCTTTTCCTTTACGAGGAAAGCCTAAGGTAACACGAATCGCCTTGGGTAATTGGTTTTTGGACTTTCCATCCCAACTATTAACCCAGCGTCCGGATTGAGGATCTCTTTTGCTCTTTTCATAGTACTCAAACTTAAGCTCAGAAACTTCAGGGTCCAATTCTATGGGATCTCCCAAATCTTTGATTGAAATATCCCCGGTAAATACGATTTTCTCTCTTTTTATCAATCCCTTTCCGTTATCCAGGTCATAGTAAACAAACATGAGACCTCCTCCCCGCTCTCCTTTGGAACCCTTGACGAGGGTGGTCGTGAAACCCAGGCTATGTTCCTCGCCGTAGAAAATCAACTGAGGTTTTGTATTACCCGCTTTTTGAAATTTGTAAGGATAAATCGATTTAAGTTGTTGGACCATCTCATCGGTCAGAATCCGGATCTGCTGATACCGTTCCGTAGCTGCTTCCCCTCGCTTCCAGGAAAGGATTCCTACATGGAGGCTGCTGGCTATAATAGCCGTAATAA
>JAWCKT010000005.1:13276-19129 GCA_038851515.1 Hadarchaeum sp. (SeqCode) | reverse complement strand
CAGCAGAGTGAACCCCTTCTCAGAAGGGAAAGGGGCAGAGATCGAAACCAGGGATCGAGTTTCTTTTGGACTTTTGTCTTTTGTTCGGACCCACCATGGGGTTATAGTTTGCTTTTTATTTTTCACCTTTCGTCTCATTTCGCCAAAACGGTTCGTAAGGTGGTCAATTCTACATCCCGCGTCTTATTTCCAGAAGACCAGGAGACGGTGACTTTCACTTCAAACATTTTAACCGGAGAAGAGGTCTCCTCCTGGCCTAGAGAATAAGGAGTAACCGTTCTTTGCCACCTGTAGCCATCGGAAAATTCTCCGGCTTCTGTACCTTCCTTCAAGGGATTGAGATCCAATTCTTCTATCAACCCTTGGGCATGGGTTAAAGCCTGGGTATATTCCTTGGAAGAGAGAACCAGTCTCAAATCATGGGAAAAGACTTCGATGGCCGAAACCAGACCGATACTGAGTATGGTGAGCGCGATGATAATTTCCAGGAGGGTAAACCCCCCCTCCGGCGTCCATCGCCCCTTACCCGTTGTTTTTTTACCTCCCCTTAAAGACCACAGGGGGTGAATCGGGTATTTTAAGTGGCAGATGATAGGCCACGAATCACGGACCAAAAAACTCATTTTTTCAGTTTTACCCTCCCTGTAAGGGGATCGACCACGATGGTATGGAGAACATTATAACTATCTTTAAGAATGATCTCTCCACCGGAGGAGTCTCCACGAGGATAGAACACAATGGCTGCCGTACCCGAGGTAATCTCTTTTTTGGGGCCCAACAAGACCTTTTCGATTTTGAGTTGTGCTTCCAAAGGGGTTGCAGTAGCAGGTACCTCGATTTCCCTGGCCTGATGTGAGGAGGGATCAGAATCCGGACCTTCTACAGGGGTCAACCAGTAGCTATAACCCGTTAGATCTAAGTACACCTGATAGGGCTGCTTCATGGTCACCGCCTGGCTTCTTGCATATCGTAAGGTAGTGGCGAGTTTATTAATGACCGTCCTCTGTTCCAGGTTGGCAAGGCTCTTAAAAAAAGAAGGGGTTACCGTGGCCAGGATGAAAGAAGCAATGACCAAAACTATGACCATCTCAATGAGGGAGAAGCCTTTATTTTTGAGATACCAGGTACGCTCTTCAAGGCACATGGATCTGTTAACGAGTTCTTTTTGCCTTGTACGGTTAGAAACGGCTCCAAAAATAGTTCTTATCCTCATGGTCAGGGTAAATCCGGGATTCATGAAGCCGGGAGCTGAAAACCCCATCCCTTGAGTCTGTTTAGATGTAAAGCGAAATGTCATTTTGTCCTACCAGGGGAATGTACCGTTGTAGATTCCCGGTTCTGTTGGGGGTTTTGAGATGGTTTCTAAAAGGGTATATTGCTGATACTAAAAATTGACGTCGCAATGGAGTAGACCAGCAGACCCACAATCAGTCCCATAATGACGATAATCATGGGTTCGATGAGTCGAATGAAGCGGTTAAGGGTTCTACGGACCTCCTCGTCGTAAATATCTGCAATTTTAAAGAGCATCTCCTCCAATTTTCCGACCTCTTCTCCCACGGCCAGCATACGTACGGCCATAGGAGGGAAAACCTGACTTTCTCCCAGGGGACGGGAGATGTTTTGACCCTCTGTGATTCTTTCACTGATGCTGCGGACTTGGGAAGCTATATAGGTATTCTCAACCACTTCTCGAACGATTTGCAAAGCCTGTAGTAACTGGACCCCCCCGGCCATCAAGGTTCCTAAAGTACGGGAAAACCTGGCCACTTCTTTGCCTTGAACGAAATTTTTTACCAGGGGGATTTTTAATTTCCAGCTATCCAGCGTTAATCGGATCTCAGGATCTTTTATAAAATGTCGATAGAGCAGAACACCTGCCCAAAGAGTTCCCAATCCTGCCCACCAGTAACTTTTGATTCCCTCACTCAATAAAATCAATACAGATAAAGTCATGGGCATTTGTTGACCCATATTCTCAAAAATCGTAGCAAATCGTGGAACCACCGTTGTAATCAAGATTCCAATAGCTCCGAGGCTGACCAGGGTAATCACAATCGGATAAATCAGGGCAGAAATGATCTCTTCCCGAAGTCTTTGGGATCTTTCCAGGAATTCTGCAAGGTATGAGAGGGCCGTACTTAAATTTCCACTGGCCTCACCGGATCTCACCATCCGGACATACATCTTGGAGAAGACAGAGGGGTATTTGGCCAGACTGTCTGAGAAAGTAACCCCGGCGTGGACGTCCTCCAGGATTTTTCGAACCAGATTTTGAAATTTTCCCTTTCGGCTCAATTCGACCAGAATACTCAGGCTGACATCCAGAGGCATGGTAGCTTCCAGGAGAATAACCAATTGCTGGGTAAAGTTTAAAACATCTTTTCCGCCAACCCGACCCAGAAGAGCCTTTATTCTCCCCTCAGAGGTGAGATCCCCTCGCGTCGCTGAAGGAAGACCAATCTGGATAGGATAGTATCCTTGCTCGTGGAGTCGATCTACCACAACAGATTCATCCTTGGCCTCGATGGTTCCATCGATAATTTTACCTGACGTATCCGTCGCTTTATAAAAGAAAGTAGGCATCTTGGATATTACATATGCCACAGCCTGCATGGCTTGTCAAGTTTTAGTTTCATCTGCTGAAATTTCGATATAAGAAAGAAGTGGACAAAGGAGAGGAAATAGAGGAAGAATTAATGCATGGGAAAACAAACCAAAGAGCAAATCCGAGAGAATTTATTTAGGACCCTGAGTTGGCAGTGTGCAGAGAGAGATGATGAATATGTGGCGAAGGTGATAAAAGACAGTAAAGAGGTGTGGGGGAGTGACCCGGAAGAAGAAGGTGGTCGATAAGCAAGGGAAAAACAAGGAGATAGAAGTGACGGTGTACGGTTGGAAGATCTTAGTGGTCTGGGAGGTAATACCAATTTGCATTTCATGAAGTAAAGTGTCCTTGCGAGGAGCGATAGCGACGAAGCAATCTGTGTGCGAAGAGATTGCTTCGCTTCGCTCGCAATGACTTACTCATTTAATTGCAAGTTGGTATTAAACTTTACTCTCTCGGTCTTAAGCGGAATAATACGACGAACTCCCATTCCATGGAAGATAATAAATCTCTTAATCCAGTTTATGTAGGTTTCTTCAGTCCTGATGCTATAATGCTTCAGTCGAATCAAATTTTTTACTTGATCTAACAATTTTTGCTTGACTATTTGCCCCTCCTTTTTTAGAACAATTTTGTAATATTTCTAGCGGGGAGTATTCTTTCAGGTTGAGTGACGAAATGTATCGAACCCTTTTTCGCTTTATATTCGCCTAAAATATTATAGGATCAGATAAGGAAATTAGCCAGCCAAAATTAGCCGTCTAAGCCAAAAATTTTGGTGTTAGAGGCTGTTTAGCGGTATTTAAGATCTTAGACGGCCTAATAACTGCCTTTTTTACGGTTATTGGGCCGTCTAAATATAAGTTAGGCACAAATGGCAAGGAGTGCAGGAGAATCGACGCAGACGTGCCCGGCATGTGGAAGCCCCATGCGCCTCCGGACTGCACGGCGCGGCCCGAACGCCGGCAGCCAGTTTTGGGGATGTAGTCGCTATCCGGACTGCAAAGCCACCGTGGAGTTTACGCCCACCGCGATCGACGGCGGTCCTTCTATCCAGACAATCCCGGCGCCCGCTGCGCCGCTACGGGTTTTTCTGGTCCATGTAGCCGCCGCACCGTGGGAACGACAAGGGCAAAGCGCCTTCTTCCAGGCATGCGGACTGCCCGCCGCGTTCGTAGAGCATCTGCATATCGCTGGTGCCGACCGGTCGCTCGCGCGCGCAGTTGCCCAGTGGCGCCTCGACTTCCCATTGCTGCATGGCGAAGGTGTACCATCGGAGGATCGCAACGTGATTGCGGTTGCCGAGTCGCTGCTCACCCGCGGCACCACTCCCTTTTGCTCGCCATCTCTGGAGCGGACCCTGGGGCCCGCAGCCACGACGCCGGACGATCCCGAACTGGTCATCGAGGCCGTGCGCCGCGTCGTTCTGGCCCCATCGTGCCGGTTCAAGCCACTCTGGTTCGACAGCCCTGAGGAACGCGCGGTTTTCGAGTGGATACTGGCGCTGGTTGAGCGCGAGGGGCTTCCTTGGTCGCTCATACCGCAAATAGAACTGGCCTCCATCACTCCGGCCATCGATCCCCTCACTGCCCAGTGTGGGGATCTCTTGCTCGTCCACCCTGAGCGTGACCCCGTTCTCGTGGAAGTCGATGGCTCAGAGCATAACGCCCACCGCGACCGGGACGAAGAGCGCGACCGGGCGCTCGACGTGGCTGGTGTACGCACCGTTCGCGTGCGAGCCAGCGAGGCGCGCGACCGCCGTGGTCCTGTGCTTGATCTGTTGAAGCAGATCCTAGTGGACGGGCGGCGTGATCTGCCATCGGAAACCGAACTCTCGCGGATCGTCCGCTGGTGCAAGTATTTCCACCAGGTACAGTTATCGCTGCTCACGGCGCTCCGCAGCGCATGGCTCCGCCTCGATGCTCCCTGGTCTGTCGGGGTTGCCCTGCCCAGCCCGCTCCGCAGCGACCCACGAGCGGATGCGATCATCCGACTTGCGGTAGACGACCTGCTGGAGCTGCTCCGGCGCCTAGGGCGCCTGCATGGCCGGCCCCTTCCCGCGCTGGAGCCGCGCGTTGCCATTGTCGGTGATGCCGGTGTCAACCACGAGCTGGACGTGCTGGTCGGGCCCGCCGACGGAACCATCGACGGGTTGTCGCTGACCGTGCGGGCGCGGTTCTTGGTCTCGGACCTCTGCTTCCCGGCGGAGATCCAGGCCCCAGTCACCGCGGGATCGCCTGTACGACTTGTGTCGCCAGAGCGGGAGGACGCGCGCTGGTTCCTCCATTACCTGTTTCGCAAGGATGACTTCTGGGAGGGACAGTGGGAGACCATCGAGCGTACGCTACGCGGGCTCGACTCGGTGGTCCTCCTGCCTACGGGCGCAGGGAAGTCGATCGCCTTTCAGTTGGCTGCGTTGCTCTTGCCCGGGCGCTGCGTTGTGGTGGACCCAATCATCTCTTTAATCGACGACCAAATTGACAACCTAGCGGCGGTGGGCATCGACCGCTGCATCGGGATTACAAGCCAACTGACAACAGAGGAGCGTGAACTGGCGTTACACGCCTTCAAGTCGGGGCACTACCTATTCTGCTACGTCGCCCCGGAGCGGTTGCAAACGGTCCCGTTTCGAGAGGCGTTGCGAGCGCTCACCGCGAACACGCCCGTCTCGCTGATCGCGATCGACGAAGCGCACTGCGTGTCCGAGTGGGGACATGACTTCCGAACCGCCTATCTCAACCTCGGCCGCATTACCCGCGACTACTGCGCTTCGCAGGGTATCGTGCCGCCGCTTGTCGCCCTCACGGGAACGGCTAGCAAGATCGTGCTCAAGGACGTCCAGCGCGAGTTGGGCATCACGGCCTTCGACGCCATCATCAGCCCAAAGACCTTCGACCGCCCGGAGCTCCGCTACACCATCCTGACCTGCCCCTCGGGTGAAAAGGTGCAGCGGGTGCTGGGGTTCCTGAAGCGGCTCCCAACCGACCTCAGCATCGCCCGCAGCCATATGTTTCGACCCATGGGGAGGCACACGTACGCGGGTCTCGTGTTCTGTCCGCACGTGAACGGCCCTTACGGCGTCGTGTAGCAGGCGGAGTACCTCTCGCGAGCCCTGCGGACGCGTGTTGGCGTCTACAGCGGCGAACCGCCTCGCGACACCGACCCCGACAGCTGGGAGGATGAAAAACGAAAGGTTGCCCGCGACTTCAAGCGCGACCGGACTGTAGTGCTGGCCTGCACAAAGG
>JAWCKT010000005.1:0-13266 GCA_038851515.1 Hadarchaeum sp. (SeqCode) | reverse complement strand
GTTTGGTATGGGCATCGACAAGCCCAACATCCGTTACACAGTCCACATCGGCCTTCCGGCCTCGATCGAGTCTTTCTACCAAGAAGCGGGTCGGGCCGGCCGGGACCGCCGTCGCGCGGAGTGCGCTATCGTCTTATCGAACGACGACCCGCGACGGTCGCAGCACCTTCTCAGCCCCGCGACGCCGCTCGACGAGGTAGCACGGGTCGTCAATGAGACAAACTGGAATGATGCGGACGACATCGTGCGGGCGTTGTGGTTTCACGTGCGCGCGTTCCGGGGCGAGGCAGCCGAGGTCGAGGATATCGCCAGCATGCTAGACCAGCTTGGCGACGTGCAAACGCGGCGGCAGATGAACGTCACGTGGTGGGACCGACGGTGGTCGTCAGACAGTCGCCGTCCGGATTCTGCGCGCGAGCAGGCGGAAAAGGCGCTGCACCGGCTCGTGGTGATAGGCGTTGTCGAGGATTACGCGGTCAACTTCGCATCCCGGGAGTTCCGCATCACGATTGCTGGGGCTACGCAGGATCAGATCGCGGCGGCGTTTGGCCGGTACGCACGGGGCTACCAGCAACGGCTCGGTGAGCAGGCCGAGCAGGAGGCGCTCGCGCTGCGTGGGCAGCCTCACCGCGAGTATGTATTGGCAGTCGCCAGGCTCCTGGTCAGCTTCATCTACCAGCACATTGAACTGGCTCGCCGTCGCGCGCTCAACGAGATGCTGCAGGCTGCGATTAGCGCGCACAGTGGCGATGCCCTGCGGCGCCGTATCGTGGACTACCTGGAGCAGTCCGAGTGGGACGAGCGCCTAGAGGCTGTCCGTGCCTCAGCCCTCGGGGGCATGGACAGCTTGGCACCTGTGCTGGACGATCTCGTCTCCCCCAATGATGCCGCTGCCCTCCGCGCCGCGACAGGTCGTGCGCTCGCCTCGTACCCAGACGTCCCTGGCCTCCTGATCCTCCGGAGCGTCTCCGAGGTGCTCAGCCCCGATGCGGACCCGGAGGTGGTGCGCCAGAACCTCGAAGCAGCGCTAGGGTTCGCGGCCGAGAAGTTTCGGCTCGACTCGACGGACGTAGCGACCGCCCTGGGGCAAGCAATCTTCTGCGCGCACGGCAAGGCTGGGGCGGCGCAGCTACTGATGGAATTGAGTCTTGCCTCGACGCACGCCGATCGCGCACTCGCGCGATCGCTCATACAGCACGTGCCCATCGATGTGGCTGGAATTCCGGCCAGGTGGCTGATGAACAAACTTACGGCGAGGTGCGCCGCACTCGTGAAAGCCGAGGAGGAATGAATATGGCAAAAGATCCACGGGATTCGTTTTTGCAGGCCGAAGAAGAGGCACACTGCCTCGTCGAGGTGCTGAAGCAACTGAAGCACGAGGTCGAGTCTTACAAGACAGCCCATGAGGCGCTCGATCAGGCGGCCATGGGCATAAGCGAACTAACAACTCGTTGCGCCAGGATTGCTGAGCAGCTTGGTGGCCTTGCGGAAACGCTGCGGTCGATCGGCACGCCTGAGCTGTTGCACCGTATGGAGGTAATAAGGGGCGAACTAATCACGCTACGGCAGGAGATCAAACAGCAACACGAAGCGTACCACCAGGAAATCCGAAGCGTTCAGGAAGGCCTGGGCGCACAGGTGGCAGGTGTCAAGACCCTCGTAACAACTGTACGCAATCTGGTAGAGTATGCTAAAGGTTTAAAAGAGGAAACAGCTGGTGTCAAGACCCTCGTAACAACTGTACGCAATCTGGTGCTTGGGTGCATTGGTTTATCACTGATAACATTGGGCCTTCTTGCCTGGCTGGTATTGACGCTTGGGCGTGGGTGATCGCGCCTAACGCTCCGGTTAGGCGCCCTGAACGCGAGCGTGGGTCCAATCGAGAAAGAGCGAAAGGAGTTGAAATATGCCGTACACCGCTGAGATAAGTCGAGCGAATCCCTCATGCTTTCTCTTCCTCATAGATCAGTCAGGGTCAATGGCCGATCCTTTCGGCGCAGGCGAATCTAGCCGAAGGAAGGCGGATGGTGTGGCAGACGCCATCAACCGCCTGCTGCAGAACCTTGTCATCAAGTGCGCGAAGGAAGAGGGTATCCGCGACTACTACCACGTTGGAGTGATCGGCTATGGGGCCCACGTCGGCCCCGCGTTCGGTGGCTCTCTCGCCGGCAGGGAGCTTGTTCCAATCAGCGAGATCGGGAACATGCCCGCGCGGATCGAGGAGCGGATTAAGAAAGTAGATGATGGGGCGGGTGGGTTGGTGGATCAACCGGTCCGGTTCCCCATTTGGTTTGACCCGGTGGCCAGCGGTGGCACCCCAATGTGCCAAGCGCTGGGTGTAGCCCATCACATCCTCCAGAGTTGGCTGTCGCAGCACCCTGCTTGCTTTCCGCCAATCGTCATAAACATTACCGATGGCGAGGCGACGGATGGTGACCCGAGCGGGCCGGCTGACGCCATTAGAAGGCTCAGCAGCAATGACGGCGAGGTGCTCCTGTTCAACGTGCACCTGTCGTCCCAGCGCGCGGTGCCCATAGAGTTCCCGGATACAGCGGTCGGTTTACCCGATCAATTCGCCCAGCTTTTGTTCCGCATGTCAAGCCTGCTGCCTGCCTACATGCGAAGCATCGCCCAGCAGGAAGGGTACAGAGTCTCCGAGGCAACCAGGGGCTTTGTTTTCAACGCGGACATAGTCGCGGTAATCCGCTTTCTCGACATCGGCACGCGGCCGAGTGACCTGCGCTAGGAGGAAAGCTAAGATGCACGTGTTTGCTCAGCCGTTTTGGGCGCCGAGAGGAGGGAATGTTGATAGCGAATACGAGGACGCCGTCTGGCCGGAAAGCGCGGTAGAGGGTCAAGCGACGTCTTTTCGCTTCGCCGTGGCAGACGGTGCGACGGAGGCCTCTTATTCGGGGATCTGGGCGAAAGAGCTTGTGCACTATTTTTGTCACGATAGCAGCGATGCACCTTTTGAGGGGGGCGGTTTTCGTCGCCTACAAGAACGGTGGTCCGAGAAAGTCAGCAGGCGACCGTCGCCATGGTATGCGGAGGAGAAAATTCGCCTGGGCGCCTTTGCTGCCATCCTTGGCCTGACCTTGTATGAAGGCGTGGGCCAAAACGGTGGTAACTGGAAGGCTGTGGCCATCGGGGATAGCTGCCTGGTTCAAGTGCGGGGCGAGGAAGTCCTCGCTCGGTTCCCGCTCGCTGACTCTGCAGCGTTCAGCAATCGCCCGCACCTATTGTCCAGCAATCCGGCCCACAACAGCCATATCGTTGCCCATCTGCGTACGATAGACGGAACCTGGCAGCCAGGTGATGCCTTTTATCTCATGACAGACGCGCTTGCCTCTTGGTTCATGCGGGAACTGGAGGAAGGACAAACTCCTTGGAGGATTCTCCGAGACTTCGACACACAAGATGAGGTGAAGCCGTTTCGTGAATGGGTGGAGTCGCTCCGAGCACAACGAGCGATCCGGAATGACGACGTCACCCTGTTGCGCGTCGATATCACGTATCGTGCCTACACCGCAGGATTACAACGAAGCTATCCAGAATCCGAGGCTCGCCTTCCGCGACCCGGAGTTACAGGAAGGCCGACCTGAACTCACGCCGCTGGGCTTGCCCCGTCCCATCACCGGTGGGTTCGCCACTGTCTACAAGTTGCAATGCCCCCAACGTACCTGGGCCGTACGGTGCTTCTTACGCCCGTTTCACGACCATGAGCGAAGGTATGCTGCCATAAGCGAGCACCTAACCCGGCTTCGACTCCCCTATACGGTCGGATTCACCTTTCTGCGCGATGGTATCAGAGTGCGGGGACAGTCCTACCCAATCCTAAAGATGGAATGGGTCCAAGGTGAGCCGCTGAGCGCTTTCATTGAAAAGCATCTGGGGAATCGCAGTGCCCTCCTCTCCCTCGCAAGGCGCTGGGTCGAGATGGTAAAGGCGCTCCAGAAAGCTTCCATCGCTCACGGAGATTTGCAACACGGTAATGTGCTCGTTGCTGACGGGCAGCTTTGGCTTATCGACTATGATGGCATGTACGTTCCGGCGCTCTCGGGCGAGGGTAGCCACGAAGTGGGTCACCGCAATTACCAGCATCCGCTCAGGACCGAAGCCGACTTCGGACCCCACTTAGATAATTTTTCGGCCTGGGTAGTTTATGTCTCTTTGATCGCGCTCGCCGTTGACTCGAGACTGTGGCACCAGTTCAGCGGCGGAGATGAATGCCTGCTCTTCCGACGGAGGGACTTTGAGCAACCCGAGACCTCCGACGTTCTTCGCTCGCTGGGGAGACACCACGATGAGGCGATTCGATCCGCCGCCACAGTCTTCAAGTCCCTTCTGTATCTCGGGCCCCGTGATCTGCCGTCCCTGGATGGCCAGGTACCGCCGCCCGCCGTTCCGTCGGCTACAACCCCTTCCGCTGACAAAAACTGGCTAGAGGACCACATTGGGCCTGGTCCTAGGACACCTGCCGTATATACGACATGGGGTGGTTCCAAAGGAGGGAACCTCACGGTTTCTACTCCCGCGGACCCTTCGTGGATTCTGGACGTTCTACTACCACCAGACGGCAGTCCGCTGGTGTCTTTCAGCAACTCTGCCGCTCTTGAACGGATCGTGTTTGCGGTTTCGGCAATCCTGATCGCTATGCCCTTGAACGTTGTTGCCCAGGATTTATGGCCGCTGAGCGTTTTATCTTTGATTCTGGTCAACTTGACCCTATGGGTCTGTCGGTATCGTTCTGACGACAGTGTGCGCCGGTTCAGAGATCTTGCGTCCAAGGTCCGCCAGATCGAGAACCGCATTCGGGATGCGGAGCGCGAGATTGAGGCGGCAAATCGAGAGAAGACAGCGCGTCGTAACTATAACGCTGCTGAGCAAGCACGGCTCGCGAAGGAACTGAAAGCATTGGAAGCGAAAGAGAAGAGTGAAATCGATGCATATCAGGCCGATCTTCACTCCACCTTGTCATCGATTGCCGCTCGACGACGAGCGGTGAACCAGCAGCAAGCAGACGCACTCCGGAGAATCCAAAACGACATCGGCTTAAAAGTGGCGGCTCTAAACGGCCAGATCTCCGCTCTCAACCAGGCGGAGACCACCGAGCTTAACCAGGCGCTTCAAGCTAAGCAGCAACGGCACATTACTGATTATCTTCGCCAATTTGGCCTGGACCGAGCGACTATTCCGGGTATCGGTCCTGCCTTCAAAGAACGCCTGATACGCTCCGGTTTCCATACGGCCGCCGATATCGATTTTTACCGTGTCCAACGCATGCACGGAATTGGCCCGGCCCGGGCGCGTTCTCTTGCTGATTGGCGGAGATCGCTAGAGGGACAGGCCCGAAGAACGATGCCATCAGCCCTTTCCCACAGCGAGGAAGCTACGATTCGGGCAAGGTACGAGGGCCGGCGTCGAACGCTGGAACAACAGGGAAATTCAGAGATCTCCGCGCGCACTACGCTCAGCAGTACCGCGCCATTCGAGAGAAGGAGTCGGAGCTTGCGCGTGACACTGCTTCCCGACTGCAGGAGATTGACGAGAGGATTGCCGAGGCCAGGAGGAAGCTGTTCAGCCTGCATTGGGAAAGAGCGAAGGCGGAGTGGAAGCTCTGGCCGTATGTCGGAATTCGGTTTCCGAAATATGTGAAACGAATATTCCTTGGTTCGAAACCAGCATGAAATGGGATGACTTATCTTATGTGGAGATTCCGAAGAATATTCGGGTGTGGGCCATTCTGCTGGACGCTGTCCAAACGCGGCATCGGGAGGAGTTGAGGAATTCCCGGCCTCCGGTACGGGGTCTCTCCCAGCGGACAGCGGTACATCTCGTTCAGCATCCCAGGGACCGATTTGTACTGGATCAAATACCTGAGGAAAAAACCGGACTCATCACCTCCTCCTGTTGTGCCTCCACCTGCACCCCCATCTGCTGGTCCTCCAAACCCGAGTTCTCCACCTGCCGCGTCCGCACGTAAGGCGCCATGGTGGAAGCAGAAGGGCCTATGATTCCATGGGAATTTATGCTGAAGGAGACTAGTCCTGCAGACACGAAGGGTGTGCGCAGCCTCGTGTGGGACGCTGCAGACTCATATCGGCGCAAAGGGCGCCTGACAACAGGATAACCTGACGGTCCGCTACGCGGCCCGCCGCTGCAACCGGTCGTTAGGCGGCGGTACATCATTGCACCACCCGAAGAACGTGCACCACTACTCAAAGGAGAAAATGTTGGTGAACCAGGAATCCGAAGTAACGCTTGGCCGCTTTGAAAAATACATCTATGTTTGGATAGCCCTGTGCGGAGTGGCGGGGTTACTCTTGGGCAGATTTTTCCCAGAGTTTATACGCGACCTCAATGCGCTGAATGTTGATGGTATATCCATTCCTATTGCCGTTCTAATGTTCTTCCTGATGTATCCCACAATGGCGAAAGTCAAACTGGAAGAACTGTCGCACGCGGTCAGGAATGTCGGCCCAACACTTATCACGTTGATTGCCAACTGGGTTATCGCACCTCCGTTGATGGTGTTTTTGGCAACGTTATTCTTGCGCAACCCAGACTTTCGCGCTGGAACAATCTTGTTAGGGATTTCGCCCTGTACGGGAATGGTGCTGTTCTGGATAGCCTTCGCACGCGGAAATGTAACGCAAGGCGTAATTATCACAGCTGTCAATGCGGTGTCAACCCTATTGCTCTACGCTCCGTTTGCCTCATTCTACTTGGGTGTGGGTGGTGTACCTGTCCCATTCTCTTTGGTTGCTCTTAGCGTGCTGCTCTTTGTCGGACTACCCTTAATCGTTGGTCAGGTCTCCAAGCGTCTTTTGACCTCGCGCAAGGGCGAACACTGGTTTACCGAACGTTTTTTGCCCGTGATGAATACAATAGCAACTACTGCCCTGTTGGGAATGTTAGTGCTTTTGTTCTCATCGGAGGGTCAGATGATTCTTGAGTATCCTTTGGTAGTTGCGCTGATTGCCGTACCTATTCTGCTACACTTTGTCCTTATGCTGGCTGGAATGCATCTTGTCAGCTGGCTATTCCGTTTTCGTTACGAAGACGCAGCAATGGCCGCTTTGATTGGCTCCAGCACGCAGTTTGAAGTTGCTATTGGTACAGCAATGGTTGTATTCGGTCTTGGCTCTGGTGCGGCGTTGGCTACCGTCGTTGGACCATTGATAGAAGTGCCAGTAATGGTAACAGCCACTAAAATGCTCAAGCGCACCCAGTCATATTTCCTTCGTAAGGTAAACACTAAAGCCGCTGCCTAACACTGGTTGCAGCCGACGTTGCTCCGCTGCGCTCCGCGCAACGTGGCTGAACCGCGCCGTTAGACAGCCGCAGAAGAAGATGATCGACATGTCGAGCACAGCAGGAAAGACGGCTGCTCTTCTTCAGTTCCTGAGGGAGACAGCTACCCTTCGCCGGAAGCGCATTCCAGCTTACGGAGCAGGCGACAAGCTTCTGTGGCTCGCTGACCTTCCTCGGGATCTGCCTCAAACCTGGAAGGACGCAAGCAAGTCGGCGTTTGTCGCTTTTCTAGAGAAAGAAAAAATGTCTTATGGAGGTCAAACCTGGAAGGACGCAAGCAAGTCGGCGTTCGTCGCGGACAACCCGGATGAGATACCGGATCTCTGGCTTGAGGTTCGCAAGAAGCGCAGGCCGACACTCCCGGCGCTACCCGAAGAACTTCAGGACTGGGTCCCGCAGAAATTTCAGAACAGCCCGGATGAATATGTGGATAAGAGAACAGACGAACTCCGTGACCTTCTCAATCCGCGGATCACAGTCTTCGTTAAAAAGCGCGTGCCAGATCCTAACGTGCCGTCTGGAGATGCCCGCACGCTGACTGAAAAGGCTCCAGAAGAACGGCGCCTAGAGGATTATCCCGAGGTACGGAATGTCTGGATCGATTACCTGGTAAATCGCTGGGAGCCCTGGGCAGAAGAGATGCGTCGGTGGCGAATGGTCCAAAGCGTCTATGAGGATGTGGACTTCATGCGCCGGCGGATCGAGGAGGCAGAGGAGCGCTATGAACTGCTGCTGGCGGTAGGGCTTCTGCAGTGGCTCGATTCTACTGGGGCGACCGTGGAACGCCACCTGCTCACGGCCCCTGCTGAGATCAGTCTCGATGCGGCGCGAGGCGTCCTTACAGTAGGTCCGGCTGCCTCCTTTGAGAAGTTTCGTGTTGAACTGGACATGCTGGAACTCCAGGACCGGCCCCGCCTGGAGGGGACCAACCTGGAAGATCGGTTGGAAGAGCTTGACGTTCGCGCTTGGAACAAGGCAAGCGTCGCCGAGATCCTCCGCATCATCGCGAACAAGGCGAGCGCAAATGCCCAGGTTAGCGAAGATGCCTGGAAGCCTCTGGAACGCGCAGACAAAACGTTCCGAGTCAGCTATGCGCCTGCGCTCGTACTCCGCGAGCGGCGTCCGACGGCCTATGAGGAGCTGATCAGCCGTTTTCTGAAGGCTTCCGAGGATGAGTCAGCTTTCTCAACGACAGCACCGTGGGAGCGCTTCGTCAGTGAGGGTGACACGTCGGGGCGCGCGGACAACAGAGCAGCCCACGCCAACTGTGTTTCCACCAATGCAGACAGTCGCCTCTACTTCCCTCTCCCAACGAACGACGAACAGCGACAGATTGTCGAGCGTCTCAGGACCCGACCCTACGTGCTCGTCAAGGGGCCGCCTGGCACCGGCAAGAGCCACACCATCGCGAATTTAATCTGTCACCTTCTCGCAATGGGTGAACGGGTCCTGGTCACAGCCCACGCCCCTAAGGCCCTGACGGTGCTGCGCGACCTGTTGCCAGGGGACATCCGTAACCTCTGCGTCACCGCCTTTGGATCCTCCCGCGAGGACCATCGCCTCCTCGAAGATAGCGTTCGAGGGATCCTTTCGCGGAAAAACGAGTGGAAGGGACAGAAGTGGGCACAAGCAGAGATTGATCGGTTAGAGAAGGAACTGCGTCAACTCGAAGACGAGAGTGCTAAAGTTGATCGGCAACTCCGTGAGTGTCGCGAAGCCGAAACTTACTCGCATTCGCTTCCCGGCGGTTACACGGGGACCGCTGCCCAGATCGCAAGACAAATCGAGAAGGAACAAGACACGTACAGCTGGTTTCCGGAATTGGTTGATGATCAGAAGCGCTGTCCTTTGCAGCCAGAAGATGTTGCGTTCTTCGCTGAGGTTCATACTGCCTTTACTCAAGAGCGATTGAACGAACTTCGCCTCGACATTGGTACTTTTTCTCTTCCAAACCCTACTGAGTTTGCAGCAGTGGTTGAAAAGCTAAATGCGGCTGAAAGGGCAGTCAACGTCGCGCTGGCCGGGGTGCCCAAGGAGCAGCTGAGCATACTTCAGCAGCTTTCTGACGCAAGCCTGGACACATGCAGGGTATTTCTGGATCAATTGGAAGAACAGGCGACACGAGCCAGCCACACGCTTGGAAACCTGACAGGCGAAATCTTGAAGGATTTACTGGTGGGCCAAGCTGCCCGCTGGGACCGCCTCGAACGGGAGGTTGTCGGCCTCTTGGGAAAGATTCGGGTAGCGCGCCAGCGGGCAGGCACCGCGAGGATTGACCTCCCGCCGGACATCGAGGATGTGAAACTATTGAGGGATGCCCGGCGACGACTTGAGCATCTTAGAAACGGCGGCTGGCGAGGCTGGGGTTTTATCGCCCCTCGTGTCGTGCGCGAGACTCGCTACATCGAGGAACGCTGCCGGCTTAATGGAGAGCCACCTCGCGAGCAGAAGTCGCTTGACACGCTGGTCGGATTCATGGAGTTACGGAATCTCGTCAGTCGCTTTTATGTGGTATGGCCCGGATCTTCAAATCCAACCTTTGGTGACCCCAAACGTGCGGCTGATGAGGTCAGTGACCTGGCTCAACAATTCTGCAAGCTAATGGCGCTTTTCAGAAGTGCAGATTCTCGGGCGATGGACATAATCCCCATCGAAGCACGAGAAAGCTTGTCAGAACGAAATGGGCGCACAACATGGCGCCGCTTGATCGAAGCCAAAATAGCCCTTCGGCGTGCAGATCAGGCAAGGGAGCCGCTCGAGGAGTGTTGTCGTGCGATCCGCGGTCTTGCTCAGGAAAACGCCCACCCCTGCATGCGTGACCTCGCCCAGGCCATCGAGGGGCGTGACCCAGCGAAGTGGGACGCCGCGTGGAGAACGCGAGAGGGCCTCAAGGGGGAGATGGATCGCCTTCTTCATTATCAGAAGCTGCTCAATGCCGTTCGAGAGGCATGCCCCGAGCTTGCAACCTTGATCCAATCCTCTCAAGGTAACCCTGAGTGGAAAGCTCGCCTGCGTCAGCTTGGACAGGCATGGAATTGGGCCGCGGCAAGGGCGTGGCTTCGCAAGATTACCGATCCCGAGCACTACGAGCGGCTCGCTAAGGAGCGGCACCGACTACAAGGCAGGATCGAGAAGAAGCTCGAAGAACTGGCGGCCCTCAAGGCTTGGCAGGCGTTTTTCCTGCGGCTCGACGACCAGACGGAGCAAAACCTCACAGCTTGGACAAAAGCAGTTGCTCGTATCGGAAAAGGAACAGGCAAGTACGCCTATCGGCACTGGCAGACAGCCCGCCGGTATCTTATGTCGTGCATCCCCAAGATGCCGGCTTGGATCATGCCGCTTCACAAGCTGTGGGAGACGACGGACCCTACGCCGGGAGTTTTCGATACCGTAATCGTAGATGAGGCGTCGCAGGCCGGAATCGAGGCGCTGGCGCTGCTGCTCCTGGCAAAGCGTATTATCGTTGTCGGCGACGATAAACAGAACAGCCCTGAGGCAGTGGGCGTTCTCGAAGACGACATCGCGCGTCTCGCCCGCGACCATCTCCGGCAATTCAGATTCTGCGACGAGTTTCGGCCTGACACAAGCCTCTATGACCATGCCGAACGCGCCTTCGGAAACCCGATCTCGCTTCGCGAACACTTCCGCTGCGTGCCTGAGATCATTCGTTTCAGCAATGACCTGTGTTACACAGACGCGCCTTTGATTCCGTTGCGCCAGCCTCCTCCCGGGAGACTTTCACCGCTGAAAGCGGAGTTCGTGAAGGAGGGGGTCTGCGAAGGCGAGGGGCCGCGAATCCTCAACCGCGCCGAGGCGGAAGCGATCGTGGAGAGAATCCGGACGTGTCTCGATAACGAGGCTTATGAAGGCAAGACCCTGGGGGTCATCGTCCTACAGGGTCACGACCAGGCAGAGCTCATTGAAAAGAGATTGGCTGAGGTGCTCGAGCCTAGGGTTCGTGAGGAGAGGAAACTGCGCTGCGGCGTACCTGCTACTTTTCAGGGCGACCAAAGGGACGTGATCTTCTTGTCGCTTGTCGTCGCGCCTAACCACCATTTCAGAGCATTGACAGGGCTGCCTGATCAGCGCCGCTTCAATGTGGCCATGAGCCGTGCGCGAGATCAGGTATGGCTGTTTCACAGCGTTCAACTTCATGACCTCAACCGAGAAGACTTGCGGTGGCGTCTTCTGAACTTCTTCTACAGTCCAGGCCGGGGGGCGCTTGAAGAGCTTCACGAAGAGTCAGACCGCCTGGAGCTCGAAGCAAGACGCCGTTCACGACGGCCGGGCGATCAGCCCCCTCCCTACGAAAGCTGGTTCGAGGTTGACGTTGCCCTAGAACTTCTGAGGAGAAACTACCGGCTCCGTCCGCAGGTTGAGGTTGCAGGCTATCGCCTTGATCTTGTGGTCGAAGGACTGGTCAATCGGTTGGCTGTGGAGTGTGATGGCGAAGCCTGGCATGGGCCCGAGAGGTTTGAGCAGGACATGGCCCGGCAGCGGCAGCTTGAGCGAGCCGGATGGACGATCGTGCGCGTCCGGGAGTCGGAGTTTTACGCCGACCGCGAGGAGTCCGTACGCCGGATTGTCGAGGCATGCGAGGAGCTCGGTATTCGACCGATCGGAGAGGAAGAACGCGAGATACACAAGGAACCAACACGGAGCGCTCCGGTAGGCGAAGTGTTGTCAGAGGAGCACGAGGAGGAGGATCAGGGCGAACCTGGCGAGGGTGAAGAGGAAGCTCCTGAAGAGACTGGGGAGGATCGAGGGTCCGCGCCCATAGCGGGGTATTCCGAGGAATCGGGCTTCCCTGATCCGCGTGATGCTTCTCCCTCCAACGTTCGGGCAGCTCTGCGCCGGATAATAGAAAAGGAAGGCCCGCTCACCAAGCGGTTTCTTATCAAGCTCTACGTGGCGGGTTGTCCTACTTTGCACCGTGCCAGCAAATCTGTGAAGGGTCTACTGAATAGAGCCCTATACAGCATGCAGAAGGCCGGGGAGATTCTTGTTGAAGACGAACTCGGTGACCGCTCACTTGAGTCGCAGGTCCTACGGCTTCCCAATGCGCCTAGGGTCAGGGAGAGGCCTGCTGGTGGGCGAGACATATTGGAGATCCCCCCGTCGGAGCTGTTCTTGGTGCTCGACCGCTTGTCTCGGCCAGCCGTCAAGGAAATGCAGAGTGACGAGGCCCTGGCTCGTGAACTGCTTGCGCATTATGGATTCTCGCGTCTGACAGAAGTTCGCAGACGGCACTTAGCGAAGATTCTCGAAGTGTACCGCCGTCAGCGGATGTCGTTGGAATCTGGCCTTGGTGCTCACGAGGATGAGGCTGTCTAACGACTCGCCGATAAGCTGCAGGCGCCGCAGGCGACCGTCAGCTTCATGGGCTTGTTAGCCAGCATCCGCGCTTCGGCTGATCGAACCCCGTCGGTGAATCACTTGAGCACAGCCGGCCCACAAAGTCACCCGTGAAGTCTCAGACCACCTCCCGCGACAACGTGCGCTATGATCGGGAGAAGCAACAGCAACGCCGCGGTGTGAATCCACACTAGGCGCGCCCACCGCGGTCTCTTCTCAGGAACTTCCCGTCCTAACAGGGTCAGGCCACGGGGCTTGTATATGTTCAGGGTAGCGATCCCGAGTAATATTACCAACCCGACGCCGGCATGAAGTAGTTCTCCCCGCAGGGCAGGGTACAAGACGTCGCGAACGTTCGTAATCGCCGTGTCAGCAGCGATGGCTGCAACCGGTGTAACGACCGACGACATATGCCGTAGTAGCACGGCCACCGCAACCAGCGTAAGGTGCCAGGAAATCACGACCCAATAGTGTCGAAACAATCCCCAGGGGGTGGCGAGCGAGATGGTAATGCCGGTGATCAAGGCAGATAAAGCGAGTGGGACGATGACATACGACCCAATCACCCCCAGCGCGATCCACGCGGCGCGCAGGAGC
>JAWCKT010000004.1:27752-28046 GCA_038851515.1 Hadarchaeum sp. (SeqCode) | reverse complement strand
TAAAATCTCAATTGAGTCTCTTGGTGTGCCGATAACCAACACCACCATGCTCGGCGCTCTAGCAAAAGCTACCGGCGTGGTCTCGCTGGATTCCATAAAAAAGGTAATTGAAAAAAGATTTGGGAAACTGGCCGAGAAAAACATAAGCGCGGCTAAGCAAGCCTACGAACATACGGTGGTGGTATGAAGCTCAAACCTGGAGCTGTGATAACCGAGCCCGGAAACGCCGAAAGTTATGAGACGGGTGGATGGAGGGTCTTCTGTCCTAGCATCGATCCAGCCAAATGTACGGGC
>JAWCKT010000004.1:27235-27742 GCA_038851515.1 Hadarchaeum sp. (SeqCode) | reverse complement strand
AGGTATTGCAAGGGCTGTGGCATTTGTGCCAACGAATGCCCGGTGAAAGCGATAACCATGAAGGAGGAATGTAAAGGATGAAGCAGATAATGGATGGAAACGAGGCGGTTGCACTTGCCGCAAAGCTGTCCCGAGTGAAAGTTATCTCTGCCTATCCGATTACGCCTCAGACCACCGTTGTGGAGAAGCTGGCGGAATATGTTTCAAACGGAGAATTGGACGCTGAGTTCATCAAGGTGGAATCAGAGCACAGCGCCATGAGCGCCTGCATCGGTGCGGCGGCCACGGGCGTCCGCGCCTTCACGGCCACATCATCCCAAGGCCTTCTTCTCATGAACGAGATGCTCTACGTCGCCTCCGGTCTTAGGCTTCCCATAGTAATGACCAACGCCAATCGCTCGGTCTCCGCGCCTCTTAGCATCTGGTGTGACCAACAGGACTCGATGACAGTGCGGGACTCGGGTTGGATTCAGCTTTATTGCGAAAACAATCAGGAGATCATCGACA
>JAWCKT010000004.1:3141-27225 GCA_038851515.1 Hadarchaeum sp. (SeqCode) | reverse complement strand
ACACTACCATTCAGGCCTTCCGCATAGCCGAGGAACTTTTACTTCCGGTCATGGTTTGTTACGACGGCTATATCCTCTCCCACACTCTAGAACCAGTGGACTGCCCAGAGCAGGCTGAGGTCGACGCCTTTTTGCCACCTTACAACTACCCCTACGCGCTCGATCCAGATAAACCGGTTACGATGGGTGCCGTCGGTGTGCCAGAATACTACATGGAGTTCAGGTACTTGCTCCAGGAAGCCGTTCAGGGAGCCAAGGACAAGATCATAGAAGTCGACGAAGAGTTTAAGAAACGCTTTGGCCGAGGTTATGGAATTATGGAAAAATACCGCTGCGATGATGCTGAGGTGATGATACTAACTATGGGCTCGCTCAGCAGCAGCTCAAGGGAAGTTGTGGACAAATTGAGAGAACAAGGAGAAAAGGTAGGAATGGTCAAGCTAAAATCATTCCGGCCCTTCCCAACCGATGAAATAGTCGAGACGCTGGGACAGGCAAAGGCAGTCGCGGTGCTGGAAAAGGACATCTCATTGGGATATGCTGGGGGACTATTCATTGACACGGCGGCGGCCTTCATCAACTCCAAACATGCCCCCCTGATGATCAACTTCATCTGTGGCCTAGCGGGACGGGATGTTACCTCGGCCCAGATCGAGCAAGCGGTGAGAGAAGCTCAGAAAGCTGCCAAGACGGGTGTGGTGGCAGAAAAAGTCAGATGGTTGGGCCTTCAGGAAAAACTTGTCGAGGAGTGATGAAATGAAAGAGATTTCAGATCTGGAGCTGCTGGCTCCGGGACACAGAGCTTGCGCTGGTTGCGCCTGTGTGCTCTCGCTGCGGCACGCGCTGAAAGCTCTGGGCAAAAACGTCATCATCAGTGAGTCCACGGGCTGCATGGAGATAGTCACCAGCCCCTATCCCCAAACCGCCTGGAGAGTGCCTTGGATTCACGTTGCCTTTGAAAACGCGGCTGCCGTGGCTTCCGGTGTTTCCCGGGCGCTGAAGGTGCTCGGTAAAAATCATGTTAAAGCAGTGGCCATCGCAGGCGACGGTGGAACTGCGGACATAGGCCTGCAGGCCCTCTCAGGTGCCGTGGAGCGCTGGGAAGACCTGCTCTACATCTGCTATGACAATGAGGCTTACATGAACACTGGAATACAGCGCAGCGGGGCCACTCCTTTTGGAGCCTGGACTACCACGACTCCGGTCGGAAAGGTGAAAAAAGGTGAGGACCGACCAAAGAAAGACATCCCTGCGATAATGATTGCCCACGGAGCCCCTTACGTGGCCACAGCTTCGATTGCCTATCCGATGGATTTTCAGAAAAAGTTGAAAAAGGCGGCATCGATTAAGGGACCCACCTACGTGCATGTTCATGCACCCTGCGTCCCAGGCTGGAGAATAGAAAGCAACAAGTCAATAGAGGTGGCCCGGCTGGCTGTGCTCACGGGGGCTTGGATCCTGTACGAATGCGAGGCCGGCAGGATAAACGTCACCTTCAAGCCAGCCAAAAGAAGGCCGATCGCTGATTACCTGAAGATGCAGGGAAGATTCAGGCACCTGACCGATGAGGAAATATCCCAGATCCAAAGAATGGTTGACGAACAGTGCCAAAAATTCGGCATCCCATGAGCTTCTGTAATCGAATCAAAAAATTGAGAATGTTAACCCGATCTCCCCATCCAACAAACTATCTGTCGATTTGGTCATCTTGATCTTGGCGCGATTGAACGCGATTAACATCACATTCAATTTATTATCTGAAAAACTGGAATTAAAGGGAGAGAAATGGAAAGGGCGGAAATTCAGGTCAGCGGTATCGTCCAAGGGGTAGGATTCAGGCCGTTTGTCTACCGACTGGCAACCAAGTACAACCTGCAGGGATTCGTTCGCAACATGGGGGACGCCGGGGTTCAAATAGTGGTCGAGGGAGACAAGGAAAAAATTGTGGAATTCATTCAAGCGCTCCGGTCTGAAAAACCTCCACTCTCGAGGATCGAGTCACTAGCTATTTTCTGGCAGCAGCCGTCCAAAAAATTTAAGGATTTTCGAGTTCAAGTCAGCGAGAGCAGGTCAATGGGCCTTCCCTCAGTAATCCCACCAGATCTCGCTCTCTGTGACGATTGCCTCGGTGAAATGCTCAACGAAAATGACCGAAGGTATCACTATCCTTTCATAACCTGCGTCAACTGCGGACCGAGATTCACCATCATCGAGGAGCTTCCCTACGACCGCATCAGGACCTCGATGAAATCCTTCCCATTGTGTCCGGAATGCCTGCGCGAGTATCAGAATCCAGCCGATAGGAGATATCACGCCGAGCCCATCGCCTGTCCTAGCTGCGGGCCGCGCATGGAGCTGTATCACTCCAACGGTGAAATCGTTGGTAGTGAAGGCCCGATTGCTGAAGCCGCGCGCCTGCTTGATGAGGGGTATTTAGTTGCCGTGAAGGGAATAGGAGGCATTCACATCGCAGCCAAGACCACCGACGACGGTGTGCTGCAACGGCTCAGAAGGGAGTTCGACCACCCCCAGCAGCCATTCGCAGTGATGGCGAGAAATCTGGAGATGGTGAAAACGTTTGCTGAAGTCTCGCCGGAAGAGGCGGAAATGCTCACCTCCTACCGCCGGCCCATCGTCATCCTGAAACGCTCCTCCAATTACTGCCTGTCCGAGCTGGTGGCTCCAGGACTCGATACTGTCGGGGTAATGCTCCCTTACTCCGGAATCCACCACCTGCTCCTAGCTATGGGCAAGGATCCCGCCTATGTGATGACGAGCGCCAACGTGACCGGCCTCCCCATGATCGTGGACAATGGCGCAGCCCTAGCGAAACTCCGAAATGTCGTTGATTACCTGCTGCTGCACAACCGAGTCATCGTCAACAGGTGCGACGACTCAGTAGTCAAAATGATTGAGGGAAAACCTGCTTTCCTAAGGCGATCGCGCGGATTCGTCCCCGAGCCCATTCAGTTGTCCTTCAACAGCCCGACAGCCGTGCTCGCGCTTGGGGGAGACCTTAACGTCACTGCCTCAATTTTAATCGGCAACAGATGTTTTCCCAGCCAGCACATCGGGGACACCTCCAAGCTCGAAACCCTTGACTACTTGCAGGAGGCCATCGGTAGACTGATGCACCTGCTGGGCCTGAAAAAAGTTGATCTTGTGGCCCACGACCTGCGCCCTGACTACTCAACTTCGCGCATTGCCCCTGGGCTGGCGGAGGCTTTCCAAGCCAGCACCATCTCCGTCCAGCACCATCACGCTCACCTCTGCGCACTCATGGCTGAACACGGGCTCGACGAACTCATCGGCGTTGCTGCGGACGGCGTCGGTTATGGGCCGGACGGGACGGCCTGGGGTGGAGAGATCATGGTGGCCAGACTCGACTCTTACGAGCATCGAGGGGGCCTGATGAAACAAATGATGCCAGGCGGTGATCTGGCGGCGGTATACCCGGCCAGAATGGTGGCGGGAATTCTCTGGGATCATATCGGGGAAGATGAGCTTGACCGTCTCCTCAGGGAATACTGCCCGAACGGCTTTAAGCACGGAGAAAAGGAACGGAAAGTGGTCCTTCATCAACTGAAAAGAAAATTCAACATTTTCCTGAGCAGCAGTTGCGGCCGGGTTTTGGACGCCATCTCCTGTCTGCTGGGAATATGCTGCCAGCGGACCTATGAGGGCGAGCCCGCTATAAAACTGGAGGCTGCCGCAGGAGGTGGTGAGCCCGGCGAGGCCAAAATAGAACCCCATATCGAAAAAGCTGATGGAAAATTAATCTTAAACACGTCTAAATTGTTACTCGATATCATTTCTGCCATGAAAAAACACATCCCGCGAAAGCATATCGCTGCCGCGGCTCAGCTGGCAATTGCCCGAGGGCTGGGCCAGATTGCCCTTGAAGTGGCAAGATCCGAAGGAATCGAGGTTATCGGGGCTTCTGGCGGAGTCTTCTGTAACCGGGCGATTACCGTTGCCTTGAGAAAAGAGGTGGAAAAGGCTGGATTAAAATTCATCCGCCATGAACTTCTACCGCCGGGTGACGGCTGCCTCTCAGTGGGGCAAGCGGTGGCCGCCTCTCAGATGAAGTTTAAACTATAGCACATCTGGAGACCGCGCGATCAACCCTGTTTTTCTTACCCAACAGTTGTTCGGCCTCCGAAACCAACGCGCTCAAACGCTTCTTCCCAAGTCCAGTCCTAGCCAGCTGACGCGGCTCAGAGGTGAGCAGCTGTTTAACCAAAATGATCCCCGCGGAACTCAATTTTTCCAAGGTTGCTCTATCGACAGAACGCAAAACTGTAACGGGATATAGCTCCTCCCGCTCGATCATCTTCTCCAAACCACAGCCCCGAGGATATCTCCAACATATGAGCTTTATTCCGCGACACTCAGCATACTTGGTAGCATCGCTAGAGGCCTTGGTGTTCGAAACTAACCAGACCTCGTCAAACCATTTGCCTTCCCCACGCTCGGCGGCCTCATTCAGGTCCAAAAAGCGCGCGTAGGTGTACATAACATCCTTCAGCCCCACTGCGCCGCCGGGCAAGTTGTGGTACTTGCACTCAATCATGACACGGATAAAATCGCCATCCGTCTTCTCCGCTATCACATCAACTTCATGCTGCACACATCTCCCCTTAACGATGCTCCTCAGCTTAGTCTGGTACCCAAAGCACTGGAGCAGTTCAGCAACAAAGTTTTCAAAGTTGAAACCTGCAGGGCCAAGGCGCATTATCGCATCCTTGAGGTCGTAGCGCATCGCCACCGGTGGCTGCCGCTCGGAAACCATTCCCTTAACCAGTTTCAAAATTTCCTTGGTGGTGATCCCGTCGTAAACAGTGGCCTCAATTTTTTTGACTATCTCCTCAGCCAACTTTCTGCTGGCGCCCGCCCTCCGCAGCGTGCGCAATATTTTCTCAGGGCGGAAATCCTCGACCTGGCCGTTGGATTTGACAACCCTGATCGCCAACCGCTCCCCAAACACTCTTGAGCAGTTAAACCATTAAAGGCCAACCAAGAGGCTATCTCGCCAGCAACCCGATGACTACCAGAACTGTGTTGTAGGAGTTGTGAGCCAAAATAGCACCGCCCAGTCCGGTGTAGAGATAGCACATGGAAAGCAGCAGGCTGGCCGGCAGCATGGATATGACGATCGCTGGGTAGGTTCCCGGATTGGAAAGGTGAAAGGCCGAAAAGAGGAGGGCTGAGGTCAGGACCGCGAGAAGCTTGGACCTGCGCCAGCGGATTAACTCATCCATTATCACGCCACGGAAAATCCATTCCTCAAAAATCGGGAGGATGTTGACCAAGAGCAGCGCTAGCCAAGGATAATCTCTCTCAATCGACACAAAGGGATATTCTTGGGGAGAAACAGTCTCTATTCCCGAATGCTGCAAGATAGACCCAATCGCTAGCGAGAAAACAAGGGAGAGAAAAGCAACTGAAAGCGAGATGGTAAGGAGAACCAGCCAACGCTTGAGGTCCATTCTTTTGACCCCAGGTAACCAAGACCTGGGGCGCAGCCTCTCCAGATGATAAGGTCTTCTCACGATTATTCTGCCCATAATGGCTCCGAGAACCACCCCGGCACCGATAACCCTGACCAGATCAAGCCAGTACAAAAAATCACGCGGTTGTCTGTTCAGCGCTGCTCCGGGAACGCACCCAGTTTTATCGTCCACACAGGAATGTTCCCACGCAGCCTTCTCTCCACCTTTCCCTCCTCAGTGAGATGATAGAGATCTACGCGCAGCCTCACAATATCAATGCCTGTCATCCTTGCCAGCTCCTCGGTGGTAACTGGCGTCCCCGCCTCCTTAAGAGCCTTCAAAATCAAATCCTTCTTCAAACGCTCACCCCTCCTTAAGCCTCTCCAGCACCTCTAGGGCTGATTTTATTCTATCCAGTAGCTCTAAAGTCTTAGCGTGATCGGTTTCCTTGGCAAGCTGTTCGGCGAGGGCGTCGATTTTGGCCTGCAGCGCTGCCCTAACCTTATCAAGCGATGACGTTTTGGCCTCGGCCTTTGGCTTCTTCGCCTGGCCACCGCACACGGGGCAGACGACTTTTCCCTGATATTCAAAAAGAGGACTCATACAGCTGCCGCAATGTACTGCTAGCATCTTGCCCCCGGCCATCAACATCTCAACAACCTTGGGTATGTCCTCTTCCTTCATGACCGCCCCAAAACCCTTTATTGGGACCTAGGATTAAAATTAGATGATTGAGCATGTGGCGGGGTGATGTCCGTGTCCTCAGAGGAAAAGCTAAAGCAGGTTGCAGAGATGATGTCGCGCATGGCAGAGGACACCACAGTTCCACGGAACATCCGCAGAGCCGCCGGCGAGGCCAAGAACGCCCTACTGAACAAGAGTCACGACGCCATGGTCAGGGCCTCAACTGCCATTTCAATCTTGGACGAGATAAGCAATGATCCCAACATGCCCGTTCACACCCGCACCCTGATCTGGAACGCCATCAGCATTCTGGAGACAATTCGAGAGTGAGGATGAAGGTTGAAAACGCTTGTCTGCACCTGCGAAAACCCGTGAGGCAATTACCGCTTGAGGGGTCTGGTTAGATATGGACATCGACATAAAGCCCCTGATAAAACTTATGAAAAAGAGGGACGTCAAGGGTGCCAAGGAGTGGCTGGAAGCAGCCTTAAGTATGACCAATTCCGGTGACGAGTTTGCACGGGGCTACTTACTGGCGCTAGAGGGGATGGTCTCAGCAATGGAATCTGGAGGTGAACTCTCCACCATCAACAAGGTGCTTGAAAAAAACTACTCCAGCGAGCAAATAGCTGAAATCATCAGTGAGGCCAAGACCAGAACCGCGCAGAAGTTTAGACCAACTGACGAGCGAGGTTTCGACACCGCTTGGATCGACGTCCTAAACGAGCTTTGTGCTAAAAGCCCCGAGAGCTAAAAAACTAAACTCACTGCTCTTCAAGCATTGCTCTCTTAGCCGGAGGACGGACGAATATCCGGTATTTGTCAACTCCCTGCAGCTCCATCACTATTCTCTTGGCCACGAGTGACTTTACGTTCACCAGCCCCTTCACCCGATTTTCTATATCGGCAAAATCAACGAAGGGGCTTTTCTTCCTCTCCTCAATTATCGCCCACATCAGTTTCTTGCCTATGCCTGGGATCAGCTCGAGCTGGTGGAAGCGGGTTGTCAGCGGTGCCGCCCTGTTAAAGAACTCAACAAAACGCTCCGGATTTTCAGTGACCAAGCTCTCCACCGCCGGCTGTAGCTCTGCCTTGGCCGCGGCAGTTAAATCCTCGTAACCAATCCGTCGTTTTATCCTCTCGACCTTGTCCCTCTCACCCTTGCCGATGGAAACCCTTTCATGCGGCACAAAAGTCATTCCCTTAATTGGAACAACCTCCAGCAGCGTAAAGAAGGTATCGCCGAGGATCTGGGCTATGGGCTCCCTCAGATGGATGGGCCTAGGATCATTCGGGTGCCCTTGGGGGAGAAAATCAAGTACTATTCCCCGGTCCTCGTACTTTTTCTCCACTAAAACACGCCCCCGAGCCCGCTGTCTCAGCCGCTATATTTTTTAACTAGCTCGAGAACCCTGTTCGCTTCGTCTTCTTCGAGTTTAACCCTCTCCTTGGAGAAAAGGAGTTCCAGATCCTCCTTGCTCTCCGGCATGAGATCAATGATCGCCACGGCCAAATGCTCCTTAATCTTATCCATCTTCAGGAGCTCCTCCATCAACTCCTGTGCCTCTTTCGGCTTGACCTTAGCAAACTTTTGCGCGTAGTCATAGGTCAGCCTTTGCCAGTACTCCAGCTCCCCTTCCTTCTTAACCTTCTCCAAAATACCGAGAACCTCCGCAAGGGGCACGGGTTTCTCTTTAACAACGCGCTTACCGATCATGCCTCCACCACCCTAAGGTGTTCGGGACGGGAAATAACCTTTTTTATTGCGCCACCATCGCGGACTTCCACAACATAGGCTCGCCCGCGCCTCTCTCTAATCAACCCGGTTCTACCATGGTAGCGATGATGGGGCTGTCCCTTGACCACGCTGGGGTCCAAGATGATTGAAACCTTAGTGCCCACGGGAAGATCCTGAACTGCCCTGCTGACGGGAGAGAGTCCCTTCTGTCGAGGATGTTTGGTCAGCTTCTTCCGACTCTTGCTCCTCAAGCCTTTAGAACGTCCGGACATTATAATCACACCTGATTTTTCATTGCCTAATTAAGTTGATAGATTCCTCCGTTTAAGAGCCTTTTCTAGGGCCCCTTTCCCCGCCACCAAGGCCTCCCCGAAACATCTTCCCCAGCTGGCCCAATTTAGGACCTCTTCCCTTTGCAAACGCCTTGATAAATCTCTTCATCATCTCATACTGCTTCAATAACTCCCTGACCTCGGCTTCGGTGGTGCCCGATCCCCTAGCCACCCTACGGATGCGTGAAGAGTTCATTATCTTGGGGTCCTCAAGCTCCTGCGGGGTCATCGACTGCATGATGTACTTAAACCTTCTTAGCTTCTCCTCGCCAACCCTCATCTGTTCCTCAGGCAGGGAAACCCCGACGCCAGGAATCATCTGCATGATCTTCCTCAGCGGCCCCATCTTGCTAAGAGCTTCAAGCTGATCGTAGACATCACGGAGTGTTATCTTGCCCGCCATCATCGCCTTCATATCGGCGGGCTTTAGCTTCTCCTCCTTCGCCACCTCCTCGATCTTCTGGAGTAGGGTTTCGATGTCGCCCATCCCGAGCAACCTAGCCACGAACTTCTCCGGCACAAAAGGTTCTAGGTCCTCTATGTGCTCCCCGACCCCGATGAACTTAATCGGCGCCCCGGTGGCCGCCACGGCGGAAAGGGCGCCGCCGCCCTTGGCCGTGCCATCCAGCTTGGTGACGAGAATAGACCCTATAGGTGTGGCCTGTTTGAACGCTGCCGCCTGCTCCTTCGCCTGCTGGCCTATCGTTCCGTCGATGACCAGCATTATCTCATCAGGCTCCACTGCTTTGGCTATCTCCTGCATCTCCTTCATCAGAGCCTCCTCCCGGCGATGTCTGCCCGCAGTATCGACGATGATGAGTTCAGCACGCTCCTTTTTGAAACGCTTAACTCCCTCCTTGGCCAAGCTTATCGAGTCCGAAGAGCCCGGATCGCCGAAGACCTCAACACCTACCTGCTGTCCCAGCTGGCTCAGCTGTTCATAGGCTCCCGGGCGATAGGTATCAGCACACACTATGGCCGGCTTGTAACCGCGCTTCTTAAAGTGGGCGGCAAGCTTGACAACGGACGTGGTCTTACCGCTGCCCTGAAGCCCAACCATGAGAAGCACCTTCGATTTTCCCGCCTCGAGCTGAAGCGGAGCTGGTTTCCCCAAAAAAGAAGAAAGCTCCTCGTAGACTATCTTGATAACATGCTCCTTGCGGCTCATCCCTGGAGGTAATTTTTCCTCCAGCGCTCTCCTTTCCATCCGTTTGGTGAGGTTCAACACCAGTTCAACGTTAACGTCGGCCTGAAGCAGAGCCCTCTGGATCTCCCTGACCAGCTCCTTCACGGCCCGCTCGTCAACATGGGTTGCGCGGGTTATCTTCTGAAGAGCACCATGCAGGGCCCTTCCCAGCTGCTCCAAAACCATCGGCTCACTTCTCTAACTTCTCTCATGAAAGATAAATAAACTTAGTAACTAAGTGTTTCCCAGTGATGGCATGAAGGCCTTAATCCTCGCCGGCGGCTTTGCCAAAAGGCTAGGCACCATTGGAGAGCTGATGCCCAAGGCAATGATCATGGAAAAGGGAGACACCGTCCTTAACAACCTAATCAAAAAGCTTCGCGCCGTGAATTTGGAACCCATCGTCTCCACCAACAAAAAGTTTGAGGGGTTCTTCTCCGGTTACCAAAACCTCATCGTCGAGGAAGCCATGGCCGAGGAGCAGAAATTAGGGGCTGTCTCGGCAATTTGGAACGCCATCAACGTGAAGAAAATTGAGGAGGACCTCATGGTGGTATGCGCCGACAACTATTTTTCCTCAGGTTTTGAGGGCTTCGTCTCAAGCTACACCGGAGAGCCGCTCGTGGGCATATACTATGTGGGGCAGAATCCCGAGATGAAGCCCGAAGAAATGGCCACGGTGAAATTTGATGGTAGTGACGATTATCCTCCTCCTGCCACCAGCTTCTTCTTCACCGATTTTAAGGAAAAGGTCCGTCCCCCTCTCAGCAGTTACGTCAGCACCGGAGTCTACATCTTTCCCAAACGCATCTTTCCCCTTCTCGGCGAGTTCTGCAGGAGTTCCAAGCAGGACGCTCCAGGATTCTTCATCCAGCATCTGATGCAACTTGGAGAAAAGGTCAAGGGCTACTTGTTCAGCGGCGAGTGGTACGATGTTTCGCACAAGAGCTACCTTCAGGCCTTCCGCGAGGCAAGGGTGGTAAAAAACGACGAACGCTACATCGTCTGCGACAGGACAATCGGGGGCAACCTAGTACTCTCCATCACCATTTTACATGTAGGAAAACAAACGACCGGTCATTCTCATCCTGTGGGTGAGGTCTACTTCTTCATAGAGGGGGAGGGAGAAATAGAAATAAACGAAAACAGACGGCGCGTCAGGGAAAAAGACGTGGTGACAATCGCCCCGGGAGAATTTCATCGGGTACATAACATCAGTGACAAGGATCTCATCTTCATCTCTGTTTTCGAGAAATATGGGGAAAGAGGATAGAATTACTGGAAATTGAATAAAAATCCCGCAAGAACAAGAAGCCAATCTATTGCTAAATGATGGTCTCCAGAGAGTCCAACCGAAAGACCCGATTAAATTTAAACCACTCCAACTTTTCCTGATTTGTTTCCCAGCGACAGCTAAATAGCCCCAGCAACAGAGAAGATTGCGTATGATGATCAAATACATCCGCGATCCCATCCATGGCTATATCGGCATAACTGAGGTAGAACGCCGGATAATTGACACTTGGCCGGTCCAGCGCCTTCGCGGAATAAAGCAGCTTTCAATCGCATCGCTGGTCTATCCCGGCGGCGAGCACACTAGATTCTCCCATGCGCTGGGTGCCATGCATGTGGCTGGGCAAATCGCCGAATCCTTGAGAAAAAGTGTTGAGATATCTGAAAATGAGTGGCAGCTCGTCAGGCTCGCCAGCCTTCTGCACGATGTCGGCCATGGCCCCTTCTCCCACTCTTATGAGGAACTGATCGTGGAAAAGTGCGGCATCAATCATGAGCAGGTGGGCGCCAAGATCGTGAAGGAGAGCGAGCTTGCCGATGCGTTGAAGGAGTGTGGCTACGGGCCGGATGAAATCGTCAAACTTGCCTTTGGAAAAGATAGCAGGGGCAGGAACTATCTGCACCAGATCACGGCCAGCCAAGTTGACTCCGACAAGCTTGACTTTCTGGTCCGGGATTCCTACTACACTGGAGTCGAATACGGCCGCATCGACATCAACAGGCTGATTCAGGCGATGGATGTCTACGGAAATGACATCGCCATCGATCTCAAGGCGCTCTATGCGCTTGAAGCCTTCATGATTGCCAGATATGAGATGTTCTTGGCGGTTTACTACCACCACGCGGTCAGAGCCGCGGAAATTCTTCTCCATAAGGCGATGGAATATGCTGACGAATTCATCGGTCTGACGTCCTTCGCCAACGTGGGCGAGTTCCTAAAGATGGACGATGGTTATGTGGCGACCAAATTAAGGGAGTTGAACCCCGCTGACTTCAACGATTCTGAAAAGCGGAGACAGGCGGAGAAGGCCAAAGAAATAATGAAGATGCTGGACAACAGAGAACTCCTTAAGGTCGCTTACCAGAGAGATGTTCACGTCAAAGATGCCTACGTGGCAAAATTGCTGAGCGATAAAAACGTGAGACGGCAGAAAGAGCAGGAGATCGCTAGGCTAGCCGGAGTTGACAGCGATGACGTCGTGGTGGATGTCCCAACACTGGATTCTATTCCATACTACCCTCGTGAAATTGATCCCATGGAAATCCCAGTCTTCACCTACAGCGGCGGAAACAAGGAACTCGTGCAGCTCTCTAGGTACTCGCGCTTGATTAACGTTTTGAAAGGATATGTTGATATTATTCGGGTCTATACCGGCCCAAAACACCGAGCCAACGTTGAAAAGGCCGCCAGTGAGGTCTTCAAAACGCTGCCGTTTTCGGCCCAGATAAACATGTAGTTAATCTGCTAATAACTAACGCCAAAAAAGTCAATGGCAAAACCGAAGAGACTACAGCAGCCTTTTCACCAGCTGTTGAATTTCTTCCTGAACCTCATCGATCGAACGATTGCCATCGACCACCTTCATCTTGCATAACTTGGCGATGCGCAGATATGCTTGTCTAACTTTTCGCTGAAGTTCAAGGTTTCTTTCAAATTCATCAAGTTTGCGTGAACGATTTATTCTCTGAGCCGAAACTTCTGCAGGAACGTCTATCAATATCATCAGATCCGGGTCCGGTGCCATCTCGTTTACCTTCATTACCCATTTGAGGGGAAGCCCACGGGCCGACTGGTAGGCAAGGGAGGAGGCTATGTATCTATCTGAAATAACGAACTTACCTGAATTGAGCGACGGAGCTACCACCTGTTCCACGTGCTGCAGCCTATCAGCGGCGAAAAGAAGTGCCTCAGCTGCTACCGGCATCCTAAGCTTTCCCGCCAAAGCCAACTTTATTATTTTACCGATCGGACCTACTGTTGGTTCCTCAGTAACAACTACATTATAACCCAAATTTCGCAACCACTTAGCGAGCAATCTCACCTGAGTGCTCTTCCCGCTCCCATCTAATCCCTCAATGCAGATTAATTTCCCCCTCACCCAGGCACCATAGCTGGGTTTTTCCACCATACCTATTTATCTATCGTCTACCCGAGGGGAAGAGGCAGACAGAGGACAAACACCGCCAGTGCTGCTGCCGCTAAAAATTTATGGCGCAAGGAAAGCGGTGAAATGTCATCCAATGCCCCAGGATGATAACTCCTGAAGAAAATTAGGATCAAAAGACCCCAGACGAAGAAAATCGGCATGTCTGGAAAAGCTAAGCCCAAGAGCATCAACAAAAACCCCAGCATCCTAGTCAGCAAAAAGTGACGGTCACGACCTAGAACTGCCCTGGCGATATGTCCGCCATCAAGCTGCCCCACCGGAATCATGTTGAACATAGTTAGGAGCATCACCACCCAGCCAGAGAAGGTCAACGGGTTTAACTCAAAGGCGCTGGTGATCCTACCCAAACTTATCAGCTGCAGCAAACCGAACATTAAAGGTACAAACGGCAGCGGGTTCTCCAGCTGACTCGGGACTGAAAGCGAAAGGCCGATGAAGGTTATTATCACTGAAAGAACAAACCCAGTGATCGGTCCGGAGGCGCCCATCTCGACAAGGGCCTCCTTGGTGGGTATGGGGCTTTTTATGTTGATAACCGCCCCAAACGTCCCCAAGGGAAATGGCGGTGGAGCAGGGATGAAGTAGGGGAGCGTGGAAGCCACTCGATTGCGCCGAGCCGACAGCTTATGACCTAATTCGTGAGCCACCAACATTGTCAAAAGCGACGCGGAAAAAAGCGCGGCACTGGTAAATGAGCTGTCAAAGAGGTAATATCCGGCGATGAATGTTGAAGCTACTGTGGCAGCAAAAAGTGCCACATTAGTCAGGATCCTACCTTCCCGAATGGCCGGACGCTTCACCAAAGTAAGCCTCAGCTCGCCCTCATGCTCCCGCATCACTGGGAGGTAATCCTCCTTGTCGAGAACCTTTAACACATAGCGAAAGGCGCTGCGAATGTTTCGCGAAGAAACCTCAAGCTCAATTCTGTCCCTTCGTGCCACTAAATCCAAAATCTCAAATTTTTTTGCAACTGTTTCAAGCGGCCTCTTCAGCCAATCTGGCACCTCTTCGGCCGCGACCCGCAGATTTCCTCCACATCTCGGACAGCCTCCGGGTATCGTCTCACCTATCTCACGGGCGGAAATCCTATAATCAGCATACTTGCATTCCGTGCACTCAAACTTCTTGATCGGGGGAAAGTTCAACCCCATCCTATCGCCTCGGCCAGCACCGATCACTCACCCGCGCCGGACCAACGGGGATAAAGGCCGTGATCGATGCCAAACATCTCCAAAACGCGTCCCACGATGAAGTCCACTAGGTCCGACACTTTTTCAGGTTTTATGTAAAAAGCTGGGGCGGCGGGTAAAATTATGGCTCCGGCTCGCCTGAGTTTAGCCATGTTTTCCAGATGGATCAAGCTAAGTGGAGTCTCGCGCGGCACCAGCACCAGCATGCGGTTCTGTTTGAGGGCCACATCAGCAGCCCGGGCTATCAGATCTTGAGAGATACCGTTCGCGATCTCACCCAGTGTTTTCATGCTGCAGGGAATCACCACCATGCCGTCAACAGGGTAAGAACCACTGGATGGCGGCGCCTCCAAATCATCGGGAGAGTAGCTCCGCGTGGCCAGCCTGCGAAGATCAGCGGCGGTTTTTCCCAGCTCCAGCATCAAGATTTTCTCAGCACTTTTTGAGACGATAAGTTCCGTCTCTATCCCCAGCCGCTGACACGCTTCGAGAAACCTCAACCCGTATAGAGCACCGCTTGCCCCGGTTATGGCGATAACCAGCCTCATTTTTTCCCAACTAATATCTTTACTGAACTAATATATCCTCGTTGAAACTAATTCTTCCTCCCGCTACCTGTCCTCTATCTTTCTAACCACTTCATCGCCAACTTCTGAGGTGCTCGATCTTCCGCCTAAATCATAAGTCCTGACCCTCCCCTCCCGAAGCACCTCAACGACGGCCGCCTCGATGATGTCAGCAACCTTCTGCTCACCCAGTTCCTCTAACATCATCTGTCCGGCCAAAATGGTGGCTATCGGGTTAGCCACGTTTTTTCCCGCATGCTTTGGCGCCGATCCATGAATGGGCTCAAACATGCTCACGCCATCTGGGTTGATGTTGCCGCCCGGCGCCAGACCTAATCCTCCTTGGATCATGGCGCCGAGATCGGTGATGATGTCCCCAAACATGTTCGGCGTCACCACCACCTGATACCACTCGGGATTCTTCACAAACCACATGGTAACGGCATCTACAAAGGCAAATTCTGTTTCGATCTCAGGATACTCTCTAGCCACGGACTCGAAGACCTCTCGCCAGAGCCCGTAGACATGAGTGAGAACATTGGCTTTATCCACGGAGGTCAGGCGCTTTTTTCCCTTCCTCCGGGCCAGCTCAAACGCATAGCGAATGACCCTCTCGGCTCCCCTTCTGCTGATGACACCAAGCTGATAGGCTATCTCGTCCCTATCGACATCGATGTCTAGGTTAAACTTCGCTTCATACAGCGCCCTGATGAGATCCAAGCTGGCTCTCTGCTTACCTCTAGATCTTCCACCCAGTGCCACGTAAAAGTCCTCAGTGTTCTCCCTGACCACAAAGAAGTTCACGTGCTCCGGGCCTTTTCCAGCCAAGGGGCAAGGTACGCCCGGGTAAAGCTTAACGGGACGCAAATTTACGTACTGATCAAAGTAAAAACGCAGCCTGAGCAATATTCCCTGTTCTAGGATTCCGGTGGGGACTCTGGGATCACCCAAAGCCCCAAGGTAAATCGCGTCCATGCGGGACAGTTCTTTTAACGCTTCTTCCGGGATCAGTTCATTTGTTCTGAGGTAGTGCTCGGCGCCGTAAGGAAACTCCATAAAATCAAGACCAATACCGCCTGCCGCATCCGCCGCAGCCCGAAGAACCTTGATGCCCTCCCGAATGACCTCTGGGCCGACGCCGTCACCCGGGATAACTGCGATTTTATATCTTGCCAAAACATCACCCGAACAATTTTAGCATCAGGACTCTTAAGCTTAAACAGCGGATTTTTCCCTCAAGAAACCACTTTTCCGCCCCATCCTCTTGAGATAAGGCAACAGTCCGCCGGCTCGCAAAATCTCCATCAGGAAATCTGGAAGCGGTTCAGCATCAAATCTCTTGCCCGTGCTGGTGTTGAGCAACTCACCCTTGTTGATATCCACCTGGATACCATCTCCAGTTTTGAATCCCCGCCTCGCCTGCTTGGAGATCAACACAGGTAACCCTTGGTTTATCGCGTTTCGGAAAAATATCCTAGCAAACGATTCAGCCACCACCGCGGCAATTCCTGCTCCCTTCAAAGCCATCGGTGCATGTTCCCGGCTTGAGCCACAACCGAAGTTTTTTCCCGCCACGATGACGTCTCCAGTCCTCACCTTGGCGGCAAAACTCGGATCCACCGACTCCATCACATGTTTGGCCAACTGCTTCGGGTCTCTCTGGACCAGATAACGTCCGGCAATGATGTCGTCGGTGGAGATGTTATTTCCAAAAACCCAAGCCTTAGCCATCACACATCCCTCGGATCAGTAATTTCTCCCCTCAAGGCTGAAGCGGCAACCGTGGCTGGAGAGCCCAGATAAACCTTGGCCTCCGGGCTGCCCATGCGCCCTCTGAAGTTCCGGTTGGACGAGGAGATGCAGACCTCTCCCGGTCCGATGATCCCGATGTGCCCTCCCATGCAGGCCGCACAAGATGGCGATCCCACCATTGCACCCGCCTCCACGAATTTCTGCAACACTTTTTTTCTGAGCGCCTCCAAGTAAACTTCTCGCGATGCCGGAACAACCAGCATCCTTACTCCCGGGGCCACTTTCTTACCCTCCAACACCTTGGCCGCCTCAATCAAGTCCTCAAGCCTTCCGTTCGTACAACTACCCAAAAAGGCCTGATCGATTTTTACCCCGGCAACTTCACGCACCGGTCGCACCCTGTCCACATTGTGGGGCAGAGCTACCTGGGGCTCCAGCTTTGACAAATTATATTCCATCTCGTCGACGTAACTGGCACCAGCATCGCTGTAAACTGGCTGGTAATCCCATTTGGCCCTCCTCCTCAAATATCTGAAGGTGGCTCCATCAGGTGGGACAATGGCTGTCTTTGCGCCCATCTCGACCCCCATGTTGCAAATCGTCATTCTGCCCCCAACGCTTATCTTGCTCAGACCACCGCCAGAGAACTCGATGGCACGGTAAGTGGCACCATCGGCCCCGACTTCACCCACGATTTTTAGGATCAGGTCTTTTGGTGATACCCGGCTTCTCAGTGACCCTTCTATCTTCACGCGCATGCTCTCGGGCACGCGGAACCACAGCTTTCCGGTGGCGAAAACGGCCGCCATATCTGTGGAACCGATGCCGGTGGCAAAACAGCCGAAGGCCCCATAAGTGCAGGTATGGGAATCGGCTCCGACGATGAGTTCGCCGGGAAGGGCAAAACCGTTTTCAGGGAGCACCTCATGACATACACCCTCACCCACCTCAAAAAAATTCTGAATCCCATTCCGAGCCGCGAACCTCCGTAGCCCAATGTGCTCCCGGGAGGCCTCAATGGATATGGATGGTGCCTGATGGTCCAAGACAATTACCACCCTCGAGGGATCCCAGACTCTTTTAACACCAATCTGCTCCAAGGCCTCTACCGTGATCGGTCCGGTGATGTCATTAATCATAGCAACATCAACTCGGGCCTCAACTATCTCGCCTGGAGACACGCTCCGGCGCTCCGACGCCCGGGCCAGTATTTTCTCCGCAATCGTCATCGGCATGAACTTCCAACCAGATTAAGTGGCCTAATCTTTAAGTTTTATTGTGGTGGTCAGTAAACGTCTAGCTGTGGTGCCTTAATTTAAGACACGGGATGACGTTTCAGACCATTAAAATCGTGACAAAATGTGCCCAATACGCCCAATTTCTGCACTTAAACTCACGTCCCAAAAACTGGTCAAAGTCTTATGGCTCCGTCCGCAGCCGAGCTAACCACTCTAGAATATAATCCCAGATAACCGGTTTTTATTTTCAGTGGAAGCGGTTTCACCTTCGCCAGCCTCTCCTCAAGCACCTGCTCCGGAACCATTACCTCCAACCTGCGTCCAGGTATGTCAATCAATATTCTATCTCCCTCCACAACAGCGGCGATTGGTCCCCTCTCGGCGGCCTCCGGTGAAACATGGCCCACTGCCGCACCCCTCGTCCCGCCGGAGAACCTACCATCAGTCACTAAAGCCACGGAATCGATTAACCCCATGCCGGCCAAGGCAGAGGTAGCCGCCAACATCTCACGCATCCCAGGGCCTCCTTTGGGTCCTTCATATCTAATGACAATTACATCACCGCGTCTGATCTTACCCCCCAATATCGCCTTCACCGCATCGTCCTCACAGTCGAAAACCCTTGCCGGCCCTCTGTGCCGAATCATGCGTGAACTAACACCGGCGTATTTCACCACAGCTCCCTTCGGGGCCAAATTACCATATAAAATTGCGATACCGCCCTCGCGATGATACGGCCGATTGAGCGACCTGATAACATCATTTTCCGGCTTCTTGACGAACTTCAAATTGTCCCGAACCCGTCTGCCGGTGACCGTCAGTGGCGCCCCCCGAATTAGCTCACCCAGCCGCTTCATGACAGCAGGTATTCCACCAGCCCTTTCCAAATCAAGCATGGTATGTGGGCCTCCCGGCCTCAAGCTGCAGATATGCGGCGTCCTTCGGCTCAGCCTATCGAATATATCCAGATCCAGCTTGATACCAGCTTCGCGGGCGATTGCTGGAAGATGCAGCACGGTGTTCGTTGAGCCACCAATGGCCATGTCCACAATCACCGCATTTTCAAAGGCAGGTCGCGTCATTATCTTTCTGGTGGTTATCCCAAGACGGAGCAACTTCATGACCTGAGAGCCGCTCCGCTTTGCTAGAGCTACTTTTTTTGAGTCAACAGCATGAGCGGTTGCCATTCCCGGCAGTGACATCCCCATTGCCTCAGTTAGACAGGCCATGGTGTTGGCCGTGAACAGCCCCGCACATGAGCCGCAGCCGGGACAACAGCGCTCCTCGATAATCCGAGCTTCCCTCTCGCTCATCTTGCCCGACTTAACAGCACCGACGGCCTCAAAGGCGCTGATCACATCCAACTTCTGCCCGCCCCATTCACCAGGCATCATCGGTCCTCCCGTGACCATTATCCCAGGAATATTCACCCGCGCCATGGCCATCAGCATTCCTGGAACGATCTTATCGCAGCTAGCCACGCAAACTACGGCATCAAATCTATGAGCCTCCAGCATCAACTCGACGCTGTCGGCGATGACTTCCCGGGAGGGCAACGAGTAACACATTCCTCGGGTTCCCATCGAGATGCCGTCACAAATACCAATGGTGTTAAACTCAAAAGGTGTGCCACCGGCCTCCCGGACGCCCGCCGCAATCGCCTCGCCCAGCTGCCGCAGATGTAAATGTCCCGGCACAATGTTGTTGTAGGAGTTGGCTATGGCCACAAACGGCCTCTCGATATCAGCATCGGTCAGGCCATCGGCCCTCAACAGAGCTCGGCGGGGTAGACTCTCTAAACCAGCCACTACCTCTCGGCTGCGAAGCTTCATCGGTCCTGCCTCCGAGAAGGCTTCACGTTCTCAATATAAAATTCTGGTGGTAGGGAGAAATTATCACTTTTCGATTCCGGCCCACTTGCGCAGCTCCCTTCCGACCCGCTCAACTAAGTGCTTCTTTCCTTCCTCACGCATCCTGCGCAGGTTCGGCAGGTTCGCCTTGCTCTCCGCTATCCATTCCTTAGCAAACTTCCCGCTCTTGATGTCCTCCAGCATCCGCTTCATTATTTTTCTCGTTCTCTGATCGACTACCCACTTACCTCTGGTGCGGCCACCATACTCCGCCGTGTTGCTAACGGCCTTCATCATCCCCTCGATGCCGTGCTCATAGACCAAGTCGATGATCAGCTTCAGCTCGTTGATGCACTCGAAGTAAGCTATCTCCGGCTGATAGCCCGCCTCGACCAAAGTTTCAAACCCGGCAATCATCAGTTCGGAAACTCCACCCACCAGCACCGCCTGCTCGCCAAACAGGTCGGTTTCCACCTCTTCCTTAAAGGTGGTCTCAACAACCCCGATCCTAGTCAACCCAACTCCCTTCGCCATCGCCAGCGCTATCTCCTTAGCCCTCCCACTGGCGTCCTGCTCCACCGCCAGTAATCCCGGCGTTCCGGAACCGCGCTCATACATTTGCCGCAACATGGCCCCAGGCGCCTTCGGGGCAATCATGATAACGTCCACATCCTTAGGCGGCACTATTTGCTTGAAATGAATGTTAAATCCATGGCTAAAGCAAAGGACCTTGCCTGCGGTGAGATGCTGGTGAATCTGCTCCCGATAAACATCGGCCTGATACTCATCGGGAATCAAAATGTGAATGATATCAGCCCGCCTAGCGGCCTCAGGGATGTCATAGACTTCAAAACCATCCCGCTTCGCCTGTTCGTAGCTAGCATCCTTTATATTGCCGATGATCACCTTACAACCAGAATCCCTAAGATTCTTGGCTTGGGCTTGTCCCTGATTTCCATATCCTATGATGGCAATCGTTTTTCCCTTTAAGGGGGAAATGTCCGCATCCTTATCATAATATATCTTCGCCATGTTATCTCTCCTATGTTGTCTCTCGGGATATAAGAACCTGACCCGAGCGAGCGACCTCCTTGAGAATATCCGGACCCAGTTCCGCGACCACCTTCTCTATGTGCTCATGGCTGCCGCTGAGTTCGATGATCAAGACATTTCCCCTATCCTCCAAAACCTTGCCGCCGGCGCTCTCAACCTTCTGCACCACCTTCCATAGTTGCTCCTCATCGAGTTTCTTTGTCTTCAACAGCGCAATCTCTCTAGCAATGCTGCGCTCCGGATCAATGACCTCGACATCTATTATCGGCTCAGCTCGAGCAAGTATCCTGCGCATGAACTCCGCCAAGCGATCGTCGGCTTTGAAGGTCAGTATAACTCTAGCCAGACCGCTAGGCTCGATGCCCACCGTGATCGAGTCCAAGTTGATCTGACGCCTAGTGAAAGATCTGGATATCCTCATCATGACTCCAGGAACATTCTGACAGAGCACAGAGAACATTCTTGTTTTCATTTCAACACCTATGTGAGTATTGGCTCATCCAGTCTTCCTCCGGATGGCACCATTGGCAGCACATGTTCGTCAGGGTCAATAGGTATATCGAGTATCGCTGGCTTTCCACACTTCAGCGCCTCCCTCAGTTTAGGCGCTATCTCACTGGGCCTCGAGGCACGATCGCCCCAGGCGCCGTAGGCCTCGGCCAGCTTCACGAAATCAGGCACTTTGCCCAAGTAGACCCCTGAACGCCTTTTCTGATAAAAAAGGTCCTGCCACTGCTTGACCATGCCAAGGTAACCGTTGTTAAAGATGCAGGAAACCACATTTATCTTGTTTTCCACCACCGTGGCCAGCTCCTGAGAATTCATGAGAAAACTGCCATCTCCAGCTATATTGACCACATCACTATCAGGCCGGGCCACTTTGACACCCATCGAGGCCGGGAATCCAAACCCCATTGTTCCCAAGCCACCCGAGGAGATAAAATGTCTGGGTTTTCTGACCACGTAAAAGTGGGCTGCCCACATCTGGCATTGCCCCACCTCGGTCACGATGATCGCGTCATCGTTGAGCACACTCATTATCTCCTTAATCACGCGCTGCGGCTTGGTAGGAACCTCATCATAATCCATCCTAGGGGCCAACTCCTCCCTCATCTTTTTCACCTTCTGTAACCAAGCGCTGGTTCTTCCGTACTTCACCTGCAGCTTAAGTCCATTTATTATCTCAGTGAGAGACCGTTTGGCATCACCGATTATCGGCAGGTCCACCCGAACATTCTTACCCTGCTCCACCTGATCGATGTCAATGTGAATGATCTTAGCCCGTGAAGCAAAGTGACGTACGTCTCCGGTGGCCCGATCGCTGAACCTGACCCCAACTCCCAGCAGAACATCACACTCACTCACCGCAAGGTTGGCCGCCATGCGTCCGTGCATGCCGAGCATGCCGAGCGCTAGAGGGTGGTCCTCTGGAATCACGCCTTTACCCATTAAAGAAGTCACCACCGGAGCACCCAGCATCTCAGCTAGAGTGACGACCTCGGCTGAAGCTGAGGAGATGACAACGCCACCACCGGCATATATCACCGGTTGCTCGGCATCAACCAGCATTTTAACCGCTTTCCGGATGTCCTCGGGGTTGGGGTCGTACTTTATCACTTTCTGATAGTTCACCTCGGCAGGGATCTTTAGGTCAGCTTTGCTCACTTGAACATCCTTAGGTAGATCTACGTGCACTGGGCCCGGTCTCCCGCTGGTAGCTGTTTTAAACGCGAGCCTGATTATGCCAGGAAGATCAACGACATTGCGGATGATAAAATTATGCTTGGTTATCGGCAACATGATGCTCAGCATGTCGGCTTCCTGAAAAGCGTCACTGCCCAGTACGGAGTTTGGCATCTGTCCCGAGATGGCAACCACAGGTGAGCTATCCATATAGGCGTTGAGGATTCCGGTGGTCAGATTGGTTGCTCCCGGACCTGAAGTGGTAAGGCAAACTCCCGGCCTGCCCTTGGCGCGAGCATAACCATCAGCCGCGTGCGCTGCTGCCTGCTCATGCCTAGTGAGTATGTGGCGAATTTCAGCCTCATCGTAAAGCGCATCATAAACAGGAATAATAGCACCACCAGGTATCCCGAAGATGTTCCGCACGCCTTCCGCCTTCAGGGCCTCGAAAAGCGCCCTCGCTCCGGTCATCTCAACCATTGACATCAGCCAATAAAGTTATTATTTCAACTTTTTATAAACAACTACATAAATCTAGCCAAAATTGAAACATGATATTTTTTCCGTCCGTCCTTTGTCCGTCCGATGAGCTTCGCGCTTTCGATAACCGTAGCTCCAAACCTCTCCTTCAGCATGGCCGCTATCCTCCTTCCCAAGCCCACTGAACTGAGGTAGTAGTCCAAGCCCCCATGCTGTTCCTTGAAGTCGGCGATAAAATTCATGGGCTCACCTTTCCCTAATTGAGCCACCAGCTTTTCCACTTGCCTTTGAATCTGAATCCGCTTCTCGCTCGAGGGGAAATCCCGCAGTTGTAAAATCGCCTCATGATGCTTGGACCTTTTCAACCGGCAAACATCACAGGTGGTATATTTCAAGTTTAATTTCAAGGTGTGCTCCTCAAGTTTGGGAATTTTCTGAAGTGGGTGAATCTTCCCTGAGGCCCTGATCATCACCAAGCCTTCCTCCAACCGCGGCTCCGCCTCAATCAGAATACCCGGCGCTTCGACGATTCTAAGAAGGCGCTTTTCAGAATCAATGTAACTCAGCACGCGGACGGAATCGAGCACCGCCTGTCGTGCCGCCTCTTCCGGTTCTCTAGAGGAGTGAAATCGCCACCTCCCACCGATCTTAAAAGCCCCACAATCCCTGCACAGGACTAAATCGATTTCAGCGGGAACTTCCACCAGCGGTAGGCTTGAAAAACAGCGTTGACAGAGCCCCAGCAACAACGGTCCGGCATCGTCCTCGAGTGCGCCACATTTATAGCAAAATCTCTTCATCGGCACCAATTCCACTCTGCCTTCTGACATTAAACGCTGTTGCGACGGCTTTGAAACGATAAGTTATTAAATTTACAAAATCAAGTTCCCGCGGTGCCAGGTTGCAAATTCTGCTGATACATGCCGACTACCTCAAGTTCGAGGTAAAGCAACGTACACCCGTAGCTGAGGAAATCAGGCCTGAACAGCGTTCGGGACAAATTGATGATGTGCTCGTCGTCTTTTCGGCCGCTGAAGAAGCCGACGAAGAAAACATCAAACAAGTAGCCAAAAATGCCGCTGATGAGATCGCCAACGTCGCAAAGAAAGTCGAGGCCCAAAGGGTCGCTATCTATCCCTACGCTCACCTGAGTTCCTCGCTCGCCTCACCAAAAACAGCCATCAAATTGCTCGATGCCACTGCTGAGGAACTCCAGAAACAGGGTCTTGAGGTCCACCGGCTGCCCTTCGGCTGGTACAAGGCATTTACCATAAGCTGCAAGGGACATCCTCTCTCAGAACTATCCCGCACCATTACTGCGGAAGCCCCAAAAACCACAGAATCGGTTACTAGGGCCTCACTGGGCAACTGGATCCTCC
>JAWCKT010000004.1:0-3131 GCA_038851515.1 Hadarchaeum sp. (SeqCode) | reverse complement strand
GAACCTAGCTGAGATTGAATCCTGCCGGCCGCTGATGAAAAACCCGCTGCTCAAGCAATACCTCTTAAGTGAGGAATTGGGGCAAAAGCCGGGGGGAGAGCCGGCCCACATCAAGCTGATGCGACGGCTTGAACTGGTGGACTACGAGCCAGCGAGCGATACTGGACACTTCCGTTTCTATCCCAACGGAGCCCTCATCAAGGGTCTGCTGGAGGACTTCGCCTCGCAAATCGCTACGGAAATCGGTGCCGTCAGAATAGAAACTCCGGTACTCTACCGCGCCGACGAGCCCGACATAGCCGAGCAAGCGGCCAAGTTCCTACAGAAGGACTACAAGATCAGGCTACCCAACCGAACACTTATCCTGAGGTTCTCCGGAGACTTTGGACTTTTCAAGATGATGAAGAATACCCTAATGACCTACAAGCAGATGCCGGTGCGGGTTTTCGAGCTTTCCCCGTCCTACCGGCTTGAGCAGAGCGGTGAAACCGTGGGGCTGAAGAGGCTCAGGGCTTTCACCATGCCCGACATCCACTGCTTTTGCCTTGACTTGAAACAAGGTTTAGAGGAATATAAACGGCTTTTTGAAGTCTATGTTAAGATGGTAGGTTCAATGGGTGTTGAATATGCAGTGGTCTTTCGTGTGGTTGAGGATTTCTATCGCCAGAATAAAGATTTCTTCGTCCGTCTGCTGCAACTGGTCAAGCGCCCGGCCCTGATTGAGCTTCTCACCGAACGAAAACACTACTGGATCCTAAAACATGAATTTCAGATGATCGACTCGGTGGGTGGAAATGCCCAGCTTTCCACCATCCAGCTTGACCTCGAGGACTCGGAACGCTATGATATTCGCTATGTTGATGAAAGAGGTGAAAAACGGAACTGCGTGATATTGCATTCCTCCATCGGTTCTATCGAGAGGTGGATTTACGCGATACTGGAGGAGGCTGCCAAAGCCCAACTGGCGGGCAGGATACCTTGCTTGCCCCTCTGGCTCGCGCCGACTCAGGTAAGAATCGTGCCGCTTGCCAACCGTCACCTTGACTTCTGCAATAAAATCGCTGGGGCTCTTGAGAAAAATCAGATAAGAGTTGACATCGATGACAGAGAGGAATCTGTCTCAAAAAAAGTGAGAGATGCTGAGCGTGAGTGGGTGCCTTACATTATCGTCATCGGCGACAAGGAATTAGAATCAGAAAAAATTCCCATCAGGGCGCGAGGGGAAAAGGAACTTAAATTACTGACCATAGAGGAGCTCTCAGCTGAAATTAAGCGACTGACCCAGGGGATGCCATTCAGACCCCTCGCGATGAATCGATTGTTATCGCGGCGCCCCATATTCTTCGGCGGATAAACATGCAACCCAGGCGAGTCGCCGCGCTAAGTATTCTCATCTTTGGCCTCGTCAGCCTCTTTGGAGACATCATCTACGAGGGCTCGAGGAGCATCATCTCGCCCTTCCTCCTCAGTTTCGGTGCCTCTGCATTCATCGTTGGTCTAGTTTTAGGTCTGGGTGAGTTCTTTGGCTACTCCCTGAGGATGATCTTTGGCATTATCTCCGACAGGACAAGATCCTACTGGACGATCTTCATCATTGGATATTCGCTGCTGATAGCGGTTCCGTTGCTGGCGCTGGCGGGTAGCTGGCCCCTAGCTATGGTTCTTGTCTTGATAGAAAGACTATCTAAAGCGGTGAGGTCACCGGCTCGGGACACCGTCTTCTCCTACGCCACCAAAAGCATGGGTAGCGGTAAGGCCTTTGGCATTCACGAGCTGCTAGATCAGATCGGGGCAATAACAGGACCGGCGATTGTTGCTGCGGTCCTATTCGCAACCGGAGAAAACTTCAGCGCTGCCTTCTCGGCTCTTTTCATTCCCTACCTTCTAATGGTCATCGTGCTCTTCCTCATCTATCTCAAGCTCAGACCGCTCATCACGATACCGACCGTCAGTGAAAAAAAATCCGCTTTCAAGGAGCTTCCAAGTGAATTTATTACCTACGCGATCTCGGTGTCGTTAAACGCGATGGGTTTGGTATCAATTGGCTTAATACTCTACCGGGCTTCTCCAGAAACCTTGCCCTGGTTGGTAGCCCTCATTTATCTGCTCGCCCAAGTCGTGGATGCAGCTGCTGCACCACTGGCTGGCTATCTCTACGACCGGATGGGTCGAAAGCTACTTTATCTTCCCTTCGCGCTCTCAGTTTTTCCCTCAACCCTGATTTTCATGCCTGGGCTGGAATTTGTCATCCTGTCGGCAATCTTCTTCGGGATAATATTTGGAATGCACGAGTCAATCTACAGAGCCGCCGTGGCTGATCTCACGCCGATGCAAGTGAGGGGATCCGCCTACGGAGTCTTCCACACCTTTTACGGATTTGGTTTTCTCGTCAGTGGCGCCATCTTTGGTTTTCTCATGGATAACAACTTGGCCCAAATTGCGGTGTTATTTTCAATCTTGGTTCAAGCTTCGGCGATGATCCTACTGAGAAAAACACTCAGTGGCCACCAGCTGAGCCCAATGACAAAACCAGCTTCATGAACTCCGATCCTTTTATTAAACCCAGGGAGCCCCTCTCAGCATCGGCCTCGGTAAACCTGAGTCCATCGCCCCTGGCGCCCGGGACAAATACTGCAAAAGGCACCGGATCGGAGGTGTGCGCCCGGACCTTAATCGGCGTTGGATGGTCAGGGAGAACCGAAACGACATCTTCTCTGCTTTTTTTGATGATCCTACCCAAGAGACGCCGATCCAAATCTTCTATGGCTTTTATCTTCATCTCAGCATCACCCGCATGGCCTGCTTCATCAGGCGCCTCCACATGGATGAGGACTAGATTCCTCCTCCTTAAGGCCTTCAGCGCATAATCGGCTTTGCCCTCATAATTGGTGTCATAGTATCCCGTGGCGCCGGGAACTTTAAGGATCTCCATGCCGGCCCAAGCCCCAATGCCGTTGATCACGTTCACCGCCGAAATTATGGCTCCCTTGACCCCGTACCTCCTCTCAAAGGGCTCCAGATTGGGACGCTTGCCCGGGCCCCAGAGCCAGACCATGTTGGCGGGATTCTTACCTTGTTTTATCCGCCTCAGGTTGACGGGGTGGCTGCCCAATATGTCCCTTGACGCCAAA
>JAWCKT010000003.1:2347-28131 GCA_038851515.1 Hadarchaeum sp. (SeqCode) | reverse complement strand
TTCTGCAATGAAAACATATACTGATTTGTCCATTTGATTTTTCCTTCCATCATTGACTTTCTATTTTTGATTACTCGCTTTTCTAATGCGATTTCTATTGTGAACAATGATTAATGCAATCCCACCAGGGATGATCATCGAGGCACAGTTGTTTTCTATCCATTCCTCTAACGCATGGAGCAACCATTCCATCATTTTTTGAAGTAACTGTTGCAGCCATTGCTCGAATTTCTGCTCTTGTTTTTCAAAGAAGTTCTCCCACCAATGTTCGATATTTTCTTGAATCTTCTTCTCCAAATCCTCGATTTGTTTTCCCATGTCATTCTGAGGTGGAGGCGAATCCTGTTTAGGGAGGCTGATAAATTGCATGCAATCGAGAACCTTAATATAGTTGCCGGATCGGTTTGGATTCCAATTTAACTCTTGAATCTGGATTTTCTTGCTGTCTTCCGTGACATCGCTGACGAAAGCCACATGTCCACAACCTTTCCATTCATTTTCATAATTTGTACACGGTCCAGTGGGGGGGATAGGCGTTGTGCCTCCACATCCTGCGCTCCATACAACGATATCACCTCTATCGGGATGTTGATCCACCTGAATTCCAAAATTTTGCCCGTTTTGCCGGGCACGTTCCGACCAAAGGTACGCATGTCTGGGGGATGACCCAATCCATTCGCACACATCTGGCCGAAGCCCGGCAACAAACCAGGTGCAGTTATTTTTTACAAAACGTTCCTGGCACTCCTCCCCAGTATAGGCTTCTGCAGGGGGTATGATTAAATCAAGGATACGCTCTATGATGCTTGGCATAGGCTCATATCCGTCATTTGGCGCTGGGCTTCCTTGCTCTCCATCAGCCAATGTCGAGTGGCTCGAAACCATTAAGATTGCGAGCATCAAGATAAAGGCATGATAGAAAACAAAATTAGGGTGTTCTTTCCTCATGGTGTCCTCCAATATGATATTTGACTGAAATTGGCAGGGAATAGTGAGGAATCTTGTCTGATGAGCATAGTTCCTATTCAAACTGATTCTTGACAGACCAGATCTTCCATTCATTCTCGTATCGCTTCAGCACCACAGTGTCATTTACATCTTCAATGGTGCCCAGGATTTTGTTTACCGCTTTCCCGGTCACCAATACCACTGCCTGATCATCATGAATGGTGGAAACCAGGTAGTTCATATCGATATAAGTCATGCCAATGAGGTATTTGCTTCTTAGTGGAGATAGTGGATTGCTCAATTGCTTCTCGAGTTCATTTTCACGTTCCGGATGCACAAGTTCATAAGGCGTTACCACATCCCGGTTGTTGATGGAATCATACCACTTGGCAACCACCTCTTCAGGTTTTTGGGCGATTATATCGAGCTTGTTTGTAATCTCTTGACAACTCGAAAGGGGCAATGTGAGAAAGATCAACATCGCGATTGACCGCCAGAAGTATTTCATTCTATTCATGGGTAACCTCCTTGAGATAATCTTGAGAAATTTACTTTATTTTATTCTTATTATAATGAGGAATAATTCGAATAACCCCCAAAAGAATTGGGGTTTTTATAACTTGAGATTGGCTCGATACTCCTCTTTTTGATACGAAACTCATTTATTTCCAGCCCCCAAAGTACAAGCAGCTTATCCAGTTTCGTAGCCACCCGTGCAGTATAAAGTTTAGGTCTTAGGGATTCCTCGGCTACGCCTGCAAAAACCTTAAGGCGGTGGTTCATGCCGAGGAGCAACGCAATCAGGCATCCCGGATGCGTGACTTGGCATGTATGGCAAGATGTTCGGGATATAGAAAACCAGCCTACAACTACTACATGCTGGAATGTGTGATTCTTTTTTTAGCGACCCTCCCAGTCCCTGTTTGGTCGGCACTCCGCATTTTGCTTGTTTATGATAGAGAGTCCCGTTTTAGTCTCTCGTTGAGTGATTGATTAATTTCTATCTATATGGCAAATTGGTAAGGTTCTTTTCATCCAAGTGGCACTCGAAGACCGAGTATTGAACGGGTGTGCCGTAATCCAGCAACACGTTATGCAGTTTAGTGCGGCGCTTGTCGTTTGAGATGTCGTACACGACGAGGACTAATTGCTTCGACATTATACCCCTCCTTACTTTGTGAGGAAAGGAGAGTACTCCTGTATTTTGCCCTCGATCACTCGCCGCAACTGCCATGCTTGCACCTCGAAGCATTTCTGATAGGTGATGGCACGTCCGGCCAGTGGGTGAATGATCCTCGTTTGTAGGCGCGCATTGTATTGCGTAAGGAATTTCTTCATGGCGCGATGTTTCAGGTAGATTCCTCCCTCCGGTCCGGGTTTAAAGTCCTCGGGATTAAGGATGCGCTTGTTGATCACGGTCAGAACGACCGAATCCACAATCAGCGCGCGGAACTCCTCCATGAGATCCAGAGCGAGTGCGGGGCGCCCATAAGCGTCGGCGTGAAAAAAGCCGTCGTAGGGATCCAGCCCAACAACTTCAAGCGCGGTCATCATGTTTTGGGTGAGTAAGCTGTAGCCGAGGCTGAGCAACGCGTTGGCGCGGTCGGTGGGTGGGCGGCGCGTCCGCTTTTTGAAATACCAATCCTTATTCAAAGCGGAGCGGAAGATATGAAAATATGCCTTTGCGCCGATGCCTTCCTGCCCGCGCAGGCCATCCAGGCTACCTTCGCTTTCAGCCTTTCGGATCGCGTGGGTGATCTTGGCAATTTCTTCTTCTGGAAGTTCGGGATTAAGTCGGCACAAGCGGCGAGCAAGGGTGCGCTGGTTCTTTAACTTGCCGAGCGCGATTGCCCTTGCCATGTGCAGGCAAAAGTCAGGATCGGTAGCGCATTGGTATTGTCTACGACGCAGGAAGATGTTGCCTTCAGAGGGAGGCACCAGCCTGCCGCGCAGTCTTCCATCCTCTCTTCCCAATTGCGCGCCCAGCGCTTGACGCTGACACGGTCAATGCCTGCTGCACCCTTTTTCCTTTCAACTTCCTCCTATGCGGCGCGCAGGTTATCGGGAGCGAGAATTCTTTCGATCCAGGTCATAGATTTTCCTCGTCTGCCCCATGCCGAAGGAGGTCTTTGCGCCTGTGCCGCAGAAAAATGCAAAGGAAGCCAATGCGTGCAGTACGCGCAGCCAGTAGGGGTCTTCAACCAGGAGGCGGTAGGAGCAATAGCCGGTAAAACCAATGAACATAGTTTCGCCGAATTTGACCACATGGCTCTCCAGCCGGTAACGGCTGACGGCGAGGTGGTTTTTAACAATGGCAATGACGTCTCTGGGGAACCTCACCGGCGAGAAGGCATTCCACTTTTCCAACCATTGCAGGAAGACCATTTTCGGCAGGGGAAACGGTTGATGGCGTCCCTCGCTGTGAAAGGTGGTGGGCGTGGCGAATTCCATCTGAATATAGGGTCTGGGCTGGCGCTCCTCCAACAGCGCTCCCGCAGCCAGGTTTTCGAAGGTGGTTTGCCCGGCCCAAGGATGCTGCCGCGCATCGCAAGTAGCCGAGAGGACATCAAAGGTTTGCCCGCCGAGGGTGATTTCCGCAGGAAGGTGTGGCAATATCTGCTCCTGGAGGAATGCGGAGAGGCGTGGCGTTAGGGTGGTGACACGCCACCAAACTGGATGGTTGGGCAGGAGAAAGAGTTGTCTGCTGTGGAACGAGCCGCTGCGCAGGCTGGAAAAGGTGTATGGACGCCTCTCGTTTGCACGATGCAACTCCGCTGCAAAAGCGGGATCGCGCGCCTGAACCCAGCGCAGGAATTCAGCGGCCAGGGCGCGTCCCTGATCAGCAGGGATGGCTGCATGTTGCTGTGGGCGTAAGGTGAAAACCGCGGCGAGCAAGCTCAAGGCACTTTCCCTTTGGTCAGCACCCAACTCCCTTGCAAGCCGGTCTGCAAGGGCACCGATGCCGAACCTGCCACCTGCGACATGAATTCCATCGAGAAGCCATTGAGCAAAGCGGCCAGCGCCAACCCAACCGACATCGAGCTGGTGCCGGCGGTGTAATCAGCAATCACGTCTTCTTCTTTCCAACCCTTGGCTTTCAATTCAGCCGCCAGATGATTGGCGCACTCGAACGTATCGTTTATATCTAAGATGTCTCGAATGAGAGGCAACACAATGTGAATTACCGCCCGATTCTCGTACAGCTGTCGCAATTCTTCAGCCACCGGCGCGCCCTCTTCACTGGTAATCAACCAAACCTGTTTGAGCTTCCCTTGTTCCGAGTGATAGCGGATGGCGGCGGAGGCTGGTGAGTCCTCCGGCTTGGTAAGAAAAATTTTCTTCGGCCCAGGCCCTACCAGGGCAATCAGCCCGGCATGGGGGCGGGCGTGCATTTCCCGCGGCAGGGGAAGCCAGCGGTGTGTTTCGCGGCTCAGCAACCAGACCACGCCAGCCAGCAAGAGCGCCACCAGGATGCCGATCAACAACATCCGTAATAAGCCTTCTGTCGTCTGCCCGAAGACCTGTTCGAGCCATGCGCTGAGCAAGTTGATGATGATTCCGGCCAGAATACCCGAAAGAATAAATGTAAGCACTCCAAGGATGAGCACGCGTTGCCGAAGCAAGAACGTTCGCACTGTTTTCAAATTCAATTAGAATCCTTCAACTTTGAGACGAGATATTGCGCAATCTGTAGATATGGGTTGTGATCCCTACTAAACTTTCCAGGGGGATCGAGCAGAGTCATCTTCACAATCTCGTCCAGCACATCGGGGGGTTGAACTGGCTGGCCTTTTCGCCGTGGAGATGCCTTCAGGAGGATTTCCTCCGATACGCCCTGAAAATCGTGCCCGACGATCGTGCGGTGGCGCAGTTCCACCAGAGGGTCGAGAGCGTTGACGCGCTCGAGCAGGGCGGCATACTGCTGGCGTTCTGAAGCGCTTAGAAGAGTGTTCTTATCTGCGTGCTCTTCCTCAACTGCAAAGGAGAGCATGGCTTTATACACAGGCCGACTAATGAGGCGCCAATCGATCTTTTTCTCGGGGTGTTCCAAATATTCACGCAATTCCGGCCTGGCCTGGATGCCCTCTTCCCAGCGTTGTAATGTGGTTTGGGCTGTTTTCGGCCCCATATCGGTAGGCAAATCAAAGATCTTTTCGATAAGATAACGCAGCGCGGCCTCCTGAAAACGATAGACGCGGGAGAGGAAATCTGCGTAGCGGCGGTGTTTCCAGCAGATGGCTGCATTCCAGTTCAGTTCGCGCAGCAGAGCCGCCAGGCGGGTGGTGGAATCCGCCTCGCCGAGGAGCAGGTCGAGATCATGGCGCAGCGTTTTGGTGACCCAATCTCTCAGATCTTCGTCTCCCTCGGCCAGGACTTCTTCGAGGGCATGACGTGCAACTTGGAAGTCGAAATCCAGCCGCCGGACAGCGTATTCGGCCAAGTGGCACAAGCCTGGGGAAGCGCCTAATGAGCGCATTAGAGGCAGGGCGCCGGTGAAGTCCAGTTGCTCCAGTCGTTCAAGAGCGGCCGCCTCGCGGAAGGAACTTAGAATCTGCCTTCCGACACGTATGGGAATGGGTTCGCCGTCGATGGGTGTGTAGAGTACTTCCAGGCGGTCTCCAAAGTAACGCACTGCCTGTAACAGGAGCGCGGTGTTACATGCTGGAACGCCTCCCGCTAACGCCACGTAACAGGTGGCGATTTCTCTCTTTAGTAAATCTGGCAGCAGTCGTCCGTAAGCTTCGAATGCCCGATCGTAGTAGGAAGGGTTGATGTCCTTCACATCCACCACCTGGGCGTGCAACCTCTCGCCCAACATGACCGGCAGACGGCGTGCCATCAGGCGGGTGAAATAGAGTGTATCTGTGGATTGAAATTTTGGATCGGGCTGGTCGGTACCGAAGAGATAGAGGTTTATAGTCTCTTCGGGGTGACGTGCGAGCAGGTAACGTATGAGCGGTTCGACGATAGGAAAGGTCAACAGCTCGGCGCAGGAATCGTATGTATCCAGTAGTCGCTTCCCCTCCTCCCGCGCGGGTTTGATGACTTCCCCGTTCTGCAGGACATCCCGCGAACCAATATTAGTAAGGACGAGAATGCTCATGCTTGCTTCTTCAGTTCCAGGCGGATTTTGACCCAGCCCATAGGGGCAAGACGCTGCTCCCCTGCGCTGGCCAGTAAACGGGTGTAGGGAATTTGTTCGCTGCGCTTCCACATCCCGTCGCCCAAATTGAAATCTTGCACCATGCGCGTAAATTCATCGTCGTTCATCCTTTCCTGAAGCACGCGCCCCAGCGTCTTGCTGCGCCAGCCGGTGCCCTTGCCGACCGGCAAAATCATTTCGTTCGCAGAAAGGGCAACATATTCATCTGCAATTTTATCCAGGGCGCGCTGTGTATTTCTCACTGCCGTATCGTGTTTGACCAGTTCCATAAAGAGCGACGTCTCTTCCACAAGGCGCAGGCGGGATTCTTCGTTGACGATCTGGCACAGTTGGCTTGTTAGCCACTGTTTTTGTCGATCGTGGAATCGCAATTCTCTAGCTGCGCGCTGGTTCTCAAACAACCAGGTCTCCACCCAACTTAAGGCCTCGAATGTTACGCCGGCAGGGATGAGCTCCAGGTCAATCGGAATGGCTTCTTCTATAGTGCGTCTCCGCGTTTCGGAAGGCTGCCCATAGAAGATGGCCTGGCCGAGGGCAAGTGTCTCTATAGGGCGCGGCGCGGAATCGACGATGCGTAAGGCGCGCCAGAGGTCGTAGTGGGGGTTACGGAAAGCATCTTCGCGCCTGCGAGAGGGGTTGGTGATCGCAAAACCGGAATAGATGGGCGCGGCAATCAACCTCTTCGTTTCAAGGTGCATCTCTTGAGAGGCCGGGCGGCTGGTTGGCACAAAATGACGTCCCTCCTCGAATTCCGCCGCGCGCTTCGCGTTGGCTCTCAGCCGATTCCTTTGAGTTTTAGGGTTAATATTTTCTTCGTAGAAAATCAGGGGCTTGTGTTCATCCTTTGCAGCCAGATGGCGAAGCGGCGCGCTGCGCAACGCACCCTTCAGGCTTGTGCCAGGCAGGTAGGGCCGGTTTTCGATATCTTTGATGTGCACGAACAACTCACCCTGCTGTCCCTTTTTTGAGGTGCTGCCGGGCAGGCGGTAGGCAAAGATCCCCCGCCTCAGGTCGAAGTGTTCGGCGCGCAACCACTGGTTGACCATGAACTGGTTCAGGGTCATCCCGGCGATCTCTGCAGCGACCGTAGCTTCGTCCGCCGTGCGCACTTTCATCGCCTCTTCCAGAATGGTGCGGAAGAGCGCGCCCTGATTGACGACCCATAGCGCGCCGTCATGGGAGACGAAATCGAAGCCCTCGCGCAGCCGTTCTCCGCTGCCGATGTGCAGCGGCGTCAGGGTAGTGATGAACCAATGATAGCGGTATTCAGCCATTATCTTCCTCCTCGAGGCGCAGACAAGGGAGCGGAAAGGCCAGCCCATAGCGCCAGACATCGTGCGCCACGTTGGGGACTTCCTCTGGATCGAGCGGCTTGACATCCGCCAGCGCGCCAAAGGGCTGCTTCGTGAAGACTGAGCCTTCGGTGAACATACGCACGCCGCGCCGCCTCAGGTTCATCCCGCCTGGCGCGCCGATCCAGCCACGGCGCATGATCAGGCCATAACTGGCGCCATTCAATAGGCCGTTTTTCACTTCTCCTTCGGGTGGCCAGTAGAGCGAGAGTGTGGTAAAGGCGTTTGCCTCTGCAGGGGTCTGAAGGGTAAAATCGGCCACCACTCGCAGATCGAATTGCCCGCATCCGCTGCTGCGCTCCCCGCCTACGCCGCTCTCGCCCAGGGCGCGCAGCGCTTTTTCGATGGTAGATTGCCAGGTTTCCTCCTCGTAATCCACCAAGAAAAAAAGACCAGAATCTTGTGTAAAGCGCACCTGACCCACTCCATAGACCTGCGAAGCCGAGGAGGTGCGGTCTACCATGACGCGCGGGCGGGTTTCCTCGACCCAGAGTTTCTCGAGACCCAGTTTCTGTTTCTCTTCCGTCGTCACCCAGATTTTTCCACCCTGGACAGCAGCCTCGAAGGCGACCTCGCCACCAGCCAGCAGCGCCTCGAACACGCTCTGTGAGACAAACTGCACCCTCTTCAGCGCTTTAGCCTGGACAGGGTCATTGGCGCGAGCAGCCAGTCTCATGCGCAGGAAGGGCTTTGGGAAAAAGAAGAGCCTTTCGATGAGGCCGTCATTTTTTCGCCTGGCCCAAAAAGGGAAAGCCGAGGAAAGGCGAAACGGTGGCATGCCCTCAATGGGTTGCGCAGGTTTGCTCTCCTCGAAACGCCAGCGCGGGAAGCAATCCAGAAGCGGCGTCAACGTCTCACCCAATTCGCGCAGCATCAGGCACAGGGCCGAGAATAGCGTGTCGCTGTGCAACAGGACAGACGCCTCCTCCATCCCCACGCCGCGCTCTCCGAAGTGGAACGGGCTGCGCGCTGTCAGGCAATAAACCATACGTTTTGCCATGCGGCGTACTCCTTATTGGATGAGTTCGTTGGCTCTGGCGACGATGTCGTCTTCCTTGCCGCGCAGTTTTGCCGTGTCATCTACGGCGAAAGAAATCAATGGTGCCTCTGCGCGACTGTACGCTTCCACAGGTTTGATTTCGATGTTCAATCCCTCGAACCTCACCTTGCCACTGCCGCGTGAGCCGGAGCCGCCCAGGTAATCGTCCTCCAGCAGGCGCATGGCCTCGAAGAGCTTGGGCAGCAGGTCGCAATCGCCTTTGTCGTAGATGCTGAAGATCATCTCGAAGGGGCCGAAGACCGAGTCGGCCGGAACGCGCTCGAGCGGTCGGGGGTTGGCTTCGGAGGTGACCCGGTCTATCATTACCTCCCACTTCAATTCAGTGTAGGGCAAAAGTCTCAACGTCCTCTTTTAACCGCCTTCGACTATTATCGTCCAGGAAGACATCTCTTACAACCAAGCGTGTTGGGGCAGCGGATTCGATATTGCTGGGTACTCCATAGATGTGGCACACCGCACATTCTTGGTAATCCTCGCTGCGTTCGCAAATATGAATCTGTACCTTGCTATTTTTAGGGAAATTTTTTTCCTTCCCCTCACGCTTTTCAGCCAGGCTACGGAGTTTGCCTTTTAGGGAAGAGCCTGGAATATAAGGCAACTCGGTAAGTGTATCACGTATGACAGGATTATCTAATCCGCTAATCATGACCTCGCCTCTACCTTTTCCAATGTGCAAACCGGTGACGGCTCTAATATTGCCTGTGATGATGCGTCCATGCAGTATAGCTTTCTCTTGTCCGGCCATTATGCACCTCCATACCTTGGACCTGCTAGGAAATAAGCGACCGTAGCTTCAAAGAACTGCACCAGTCGTTTAAGTTTTTGTCTGTCCTTCCCGACAAGCGGAATGCATTGTCGAATCGCTTCGGTTAACGCCGCAATCTCATTATGTCTATGAGCCTGATATGCTAACCGGGGTCCAAAAAGCACCAAATCGCGGTACGCCCCATCAGGGTCTTGTTTCCATTTAAACTCAATTTGCCTGATTGTAGCAAATAAGCGCCTGACCTGAGTTCTGGTGGCTTCATCACGCATTTTCAATTTTCCGGCTAGGTTTTTTGCCTCTTTCACAAGCAGATCCGGATTGTCGGTATTGATGATAACTTGTATGTTAGGTTGCTGTTGCATGTTCATTCCTCCTTTCGTGTTTGCAATTCCATCCACCTGGCGGCAAGGCCCGCAAAGCGGATTTGATCTGGATTCAAACAAGACTTTGCCAGGCGGGCCACTGCTTCTCGCGCCGCTTCGTTCTTCTTGGGAATCCGCCCGGCCAGACGGCTGAGGGCGTAGGCCCCACGCCAAATCCATGGGCCGAGTTCCTTTTTACTTTTTTCCTTCTGGTTTTCGTATTGGGCGTAAATGTTCTCCAAGATTTCCAGCAGCGCGCGTGGGGCGCCTTTTTCTCCCTCCAATGCCGTGTTGATATCCATTCGATACTGGGTCACTTTTTCCCATTCCTCCCAACCCACCTCCAGACCAAGAAAATGAAAGGCGTTCTTTTCGAAATCGCCCGACTTGCGCGAGTACTTCTTTGCCTTTTCCTCGGCATCTCCGGCGCGCTCGGCCGCCTGATAAAGAGGGAACTTTTCACCTTCAAGCGTGACCGCGCCGGAGATAGTCAGGCTGGGGTTGTTCCCGGTGTAGCGGCTGAAGTCGGCTTGAATTCTCTCAGCCAGCAGGGGCATCAGGTCCCATGCGCCAACGATGAACAGGTCATCGCCGCCGGAATAGATGACGTACAAGCTTTCAGGGCGGTCTCTTTGTATCTCTGTGCAGATGACATTCAGATAACCGGCAAAAAATATCTCCAGCGCTGCGCTCAATGCTGAGGTTGCGGCCATGGTGCGCTCTTTCAGCCCGACAACCATCACCTGCCCCAGATTATCTACGTCCATGCGCAGTACACCCAGGCCTTTCATGCCCTTCGCGTCTGCGGCCATCTGGCCAAAGGTACGCACGTCGCTGGTTTTTGGCTGCTCTTCATCTGGATCGTGCTCATCCTCCCATCGCTTAACGTCTTTTTCGGTAACATGCGGAGTGATGTTGGTGAGGAAGCGGAAACCGTGTGCGCCTTGATTCAGGAAATCGGTGTCGTTGAGCGTATATATCACTTCGCTGCCCTGGTCGAACGAGAACCATACACCGCCAACGTGATAGAGCGCCTCTTGCCAGCGTTCGCCTCGAGCAGCTTTCTTCATGCTGACCGAAAGGAAGCGCGCATTGCCAAGCGTGCGGGCAAGTTCCCCGAAGCTCTCACAGGAGGGGCAAATCAAGGAATCCCCGCCTTCCAGTTTCTTGCCCTCGCCTATGGCCAGTGACGTCTGGCAGACAGCGCAGTAGCGGTTGCCGCGCTTTCCTTGCGGGGCGAAGAGCGCCTCCCAGCGAGTTTCGGCCATAGAGGCGAATCGCGCCCGCTTGCGCTCGGCAATCAGTTCTTTGACTTGGCGAGAAGATAATTCGGCAAAAGCAGAGCCACCAATATCCTGCTTTGAAATCGGCATCCAGGCCAGCGCCAGCGCCAGATCGCCCTCGAATTCGTCCAGCAAGGTCTGCTCCATTTGGTCACGAGCGCCCTCCAGGATTTTCGCCACAGTTGTGCCATTGGTCGAAGCGGAGAGCGCCGGCGCCACCAGCATAAAGTTTCCACCTGCAGCATAGATAACATTTGCCCGGCAAAGTTCCAGCTCGCGCAGCAGCCGCTCAATCACAGCTTCGCCGAGCAACTGGAGAAAGAAACTTCGCCCCCGCAGTCCCTTGGCTGCTCCTTTGCTGGTGATGGTATAGACAAAATCCTGAATTCCGGGAATATCGCCGCCGATGAGGGTAAATTCATTTGCCGGGCCGTTCTGCCAGCCTTCTAAAGTGGCAAATACCAGCGAGGTGACTGCCTTCCACTACTCGAAAAGCGAGATCCCTACTCCACCATAATGAGCCGGCAGGGACCAGGCATATTTACGAAATAAGTGATAGAAGGCATGAAAATACAAAGGTATTTGTGTGGAGTAATCTCTGGAAATCTTCTCCAGTTCCTTCTCGAATCCTTGCACAAGCGTTTCTCCCCCTGAATCTTGGGGCATGATTGCCTCCAATGTCAGAAGTCGAGGTGCGGAAGCCGCTACCCGCGGCGCTGCACGCTGATTCAGGTGCACAAGCGAAAGAATGGAGCTGAGAGAGATGCTCTCGTTCGGTTCCCCAACTAGGGCTTCGTTCGCATCCCATTTCATCTCAGGAGGAGCAGAAGGAAGGTTATTCGGCAAGGTAATATTGAACAGCTGGAGACCATACTGTATCACAGAAACGAATTTTTCCTGCATATACACCTCCTGTCCTGAGCCATCGCTCTCAATGAAGAGGAATGGCACTTATGATCATCTACCAAGGCACAACAAGCCGGGCACCGGCATGGTCCATTGCAATCAGGTCATGTGATCCTTGGTTATTCAGCGCAACCAGTTTTTCCCACCCTGAACTTCTGAGTAAACTATTCCGTATGGTGATACAGGCGCAGAGAATTAGCATTCTACCGCATCAGCTTACTACGCCAAAAGCCATGATTTTAGTTCCCTTTCATCATGTCGATGGCGCGCTTGCCGCCGAAGCGAGAAACGATTTGATCGTCGAACTCATCGGCTGTCTTCGCCACAGCAAATATCGAGGCTTTTAGTTCCTCTTTATCGCTCGTGGAACCTACAATGCCATACGAGAAGACAATATCTCCATCTCCGTCCAGGCTGAAAGCGCCAAAGCGCATGTTAAAATTCTTCTCCAGGAGGAAGCGAAGCAATTCTGGCGAGAGCTCTGGTCCAGTAACCACATAAGACATGGTTTCGATAGTAGCGTCATCATCGCCCCAGGGGATGACAAAAACTTGTGTCAACGAAGAGCCTACGACGATGCCATAAGCCGGTGCATCCTGCCGGGCCATTGCTTGTTCTCCAAATAATTCCTTCATCCATGTGCCGACCTTTTCAAATATTGCTTTCTGTGCAGGGGTCTCGAAGTTCATATTTGCTCTCCTTTTTTATGAATTTGGTTGAGTTTCTGATGCTGGATCTTGGAATGCCTCTTCCACCTTTAACTTACCCCTCTCCACTCTGATATAAAACGTTCTGGGTTTTGTTCTACCTCCTTCTGGCAGTTGCGCCACAATTGGTGCACTAATATGCTCATCAACAAACCGTTCCCACTCTCTTTGATTAAGAATTTCCTTGGACCGATCTTTCGCCCATTGAATGAAGCTTTCCTCCCATATCAAGTGAAAGCCTTTCAACTCGAAGATCTCTTTGAGAGGTTGCAATAGTTGTTCGTTAATCCAATACCCTTTTTCCGAGGTCCGTTCGACTGCTTGTGTAAAAAATATATCCACGTATTGCATTAGTTCTTCATCCATGAGAGGGGTAGATGTTGGATGAGTTTCTAAACCAGGGATAAAGCCCATGCCTTGTTTTTGCCTTTCACCTTGAATGGAGCGTGCGGTTAGGATAATGATGGTGTCGCTTAAGTATATATTCTTCCCAGTCCCATCGGTCACAATGCCGGAAGCCAATGCCTGGCGTAAAAAAGGGAGGATTTGTTCATGACAGGCATCGATGTTTTCACAAATGAGTGTACACCATGGAGTTTGTACGATCTGATGCAGGGGAGTTCTTTGCCCATAACCAACGTAACCAGGCGAGGCACCAATGAGCATGGTGATATCCGCCGGGTGGACGAAGCGGCTAAAATCGATGCGCACGACGCGTTGTGCGCTACCAAAGAGCGTTTCAGATATAGTCATTGCCAGGATTTCACTCAATGCAGCAGCCTCTCCACCTAATAGGAGTACCGCATTAGGCCGGTTAGGACGCACATCCAAACCGCGTAAGGTAACTTGCAACCTTGAGATCAGCGTTTCGCGAGCCTCTTTGTCGAGCATTGAGTTGCGTTCCAAACTCTGACGCAAACGTTTAAGGTTCTCGCTCAGGTTGATGGGCATACCTATCATGCGTTCTAAAACGATTTGTACCTCCTGATGAGTCAATTCCCTGGTTTCGTGTGTCGCAGCGTAGGCGATGCATTGGTCGAATAAATCAATAGCCTTATCCGGAAAGAAACGGTTTTTCATAAATTGACCGGCAAACTCTATAATGTAGCGGAGCAATTCATCCGATACTTGAACGCCTCGTTGTGTTGCTAGAGGTTCGCGGAGAGCAATAAGGATTTCCATTGTCTCTTCTGGTGTCGGTTCTTGCACGCGCACGGGAAGAAACCTGCGCTCCAAAGCTGCATCGTTTTCAATGAAGCGTCGGTATTCATCGTCGGTGGTAGCTGCAATGCAAGTAATCTCGCCACGCGATAGAGAGGGTTTCAGCTGGCTGGCGAAATCGGTTAAGCTCGGATAGCCTCCGACGCCGATCATAGAATGGACTTCGTCAATGAATAAAATGACGTTGGGGTGGTTGGCTTCATGAATAAGATCGCGCAGGCGTTTTTCAAATTCACCCGGAGAGCTTAGACCTATCACTAGGTGTGAAGGTTGGATGGCAAACAGTCGCACGTTTCTTAACCTTTCTGGGACATCCTTATTTACAATGCGCTGAGCCAACCCTTCTACAATAGCTGTCTTGCCCACACCCGCTGGCCCTATCAACACGGGATTACGTTTTGCATGGCGATGGAGGACCTCAATTACCAGGTTAATTTCCTCCTCTCGTCCAACCACCGGCGTTAATTTTCCCTGACGCGCCTCTTCAATCAAATCACGCCCGTAAAAACGCAGCGTTTTGAACTCCTCCTCTTCGAGGCGAGTTTCTTCTTCAGATCTTGATTTAAGATTATCCCACCCCGACGGCATAGCGGTGACTGTTTCTTCGCCCTCTTTTTGGGGAAGTTCGATTTTTCCTAGGAGTATTTTGATCAGGTCTCTTTCGTATATCCTCTCCCTTTGTTCGTTACGCGCCAGGGTTTCTGCTTCGGATAATAATGCTTCAACTTCCAATACCTCACCACAATTCCCCTTTTTTAGATGCAATTGGATGTCTAGAATTGCCTTTGGCACATCGATGTTTGGTGATAAGGTTTCCACCATTTTGGGGTTTCGTTCCAGGATAGCCAACATCCAATGATACAATCCGAGTTGGCTATGTTGATGTTCCTGGCAGATTTTTTTCGCTAACTCGATGAGAGATGCAACACCAGGTGCAATGTCGAATAAGGGATTGGTTTCATCAGGCATTAGGATGCTCTTCTTTGAAGCAATTTCTTATAAGCACAGGGTGATTCATTTGTTTATGTAAGTATAAAGACACCTTTCGTTGATCAGACTATATAATTTAGGCTTTTGGTGTTTCTGATTTACTGAACCATAAGGGTGCTTTCACCTTAAGAGGAATGCAAGCTTCACCCCAAGTTATTTTGGATTAATTTTAGAAGAAAGAGAAAGGAATGTCAAGAATCTTTTTCTATTCGTGTGCAGGCAAAGGTTGTCAATGCCCGCCCGACGACGAGCCGTCGGGCTATCATTACAAAGTCCGCTCCAAGCAGACTAGCTAGCTTCAGATGGCTTCGTAAAATAAGCACATGGCTCATCCCTGTTCGAAGCTCCTCCTCCGCGCCTGACATGGTTTGCATGCACACTTTTTATTTTGGACTATTGACATTAATCAACTATTTCCATATAATTTACTTATCCTTAATCTAGCTATTCTGTGGGTAACACTTCCATATGCATCGATATCCAGGTTGTAGATGGGCAATTCATTAAACGAATTATATTCTTCTGCCTACTCAATTAACTGATCAATGCCAGGCATGGTCATTTAGTCTGGCATTTTGTTTATCTTGTACCTTTGAAAAGCAAAATCACCCAATTTATTTAGGTATCTTATTCCTTTATTGTTGTTATGTTAAGGTCAGGTATTGATGGAAATTGACCCGCTTGGTCATTCAGGAACTATGATCATGATAAGAAAAGTTCGTATACCGATTATTTCTCAAGGATAGTGTACATGGGTTAGGAGAGGTATTATGCTCATGAACAATATTACCTCACATACTTATCAAGCGGCATGGCGGCATAGAGCGCTTTATATTCTCAATTTATTCTTAGTGGTGAGTTTGATTGTACCCACCATAATAGCTAAGGCTCAAGTGACACCAACGGCGGGAAATTTGAGTGTGTTCTTCATTATTGATGACTCGGGCAGCATGAGCACCAGTGACCCCGAAGATCTGCGCGTTACCGCAGTGAAGTTGTTTGTCACCTTATTGGACCCCGGCGATGGCGCTGCAGTGATCATTTTTTCCGATGATAGTCGGATAGCCTCGGATTTTACACTCATCCAAGGACGACAAGAAAAATTAGGCTTGATAGATTCTATTAATACCCAATCGGATGGCTATACCCACATGAAAGCCGCCTTTGAGGATGTGCTTGAAGTTATCTCTCACGACACGACTGGAAATCAACAAATCATCCTCTTTCTTACCGATGGAAAACCGGAACTGGAGGGGGGCTTGCCTCCTGGATATGAAGATGAGACTTTGGATCTGGTAAAAAGAAGTGGGCTTCCGGTGCTCGCCATAGGATTGACTTCTGGTGGGCTAACCCCATTTTTGGGCCGTATTCCTGGAGTGGCTGCGGAGGGCAGTCGAGTGATTCCTGCGAAAACCGCTGTTGACCTTTTAGACGTATATCTCAACATTCTCGGCCAATTGAAGGATCGTACTGTCATTGGCAGTGGTTCAGTGCGCGCTCCTGGCCAGGCTGATTTGACAATTGAACCAATGCTGGCACAATATGTAGATAGTGTCAGCTTCATTGCCGTATATCCTGAAACGGCAAGCGCGGCTTTGATTGCCCCGGATGGCTTACCTGTAAATGAGAGTGATGCCTCCTTGAGCGAGTCTTTTGTGGATGTCGATCCAAAATTCAAGGTTGTGACCTTGAGTTCTCCTCAAGGTGGGGCATGGCAGATGGAATTCCGTGGAACTGGGGTAGGACAAGCTAGAGCAATTTTGCGCTCTCGCTTACGCGTGCGTGTACTACAACCTGGCTATTTCGCTCCACTAGGTCAACCCATGCCTTTGGTGGCTAACTTGATAGTGGAAGACCCACCCAATCCTCCCATCGTGTCCATTGGCGATGTCATATTTTCTGCACTCATCGAAACGCCGGATGGACGGCGTGAATCTCTGGACTTGCTCTATGATGATGGCACCCATGGCGATCAAAAGGCTGGGGATGGAGCCTATTCGAACATTTATGTCAACACGGATGTGCCAGGTACTTATGGAATCATCTTTTCAGGATATAAAGGCGCCGTGCCGGTTTCTGCACGCGTTCAAGTGGAGGTGATTGAATTTCCCCAAATTGTTTTACAATCACCTTCTCCAGGGAAATTGGAACTGCGTGGAACTTTACCCCTACAGGCAAAGATCGTTGGAGGAGATCCACCGCAGTTCGATCAAGGCGAAATAGTTGCCATTGTGACCGCACCGGATGGTTCTAAAACAGAACCCATCCAGATGACCTATGAGAAAGATGTTTATTCCGCGAGTTATACACCCACCATGAATGGAATCCATACCATTGAAGTAAATACCATGGAGGCAACGTATCGGGGGATTCCTATGCAATCCTCCGATATGGTAAAGGTAGATGTGGTCTTGATTCCTACCATCTCGATTTCTGCAATAGGAGTGGAGCAAGGCCAGGTCATCCAGCTTGGAAAATTGCTTAATCTCAAGCAAGGAAAAACTATTGAGTTTACGATACGTTCGACTAGCGAGCAAAAGGAAGTGTTACAAGTTTCTCTTTCTGGTGTACCTGGAGGAAAAGTTCAGCCCAATCAAATTACGCTTCCCGCGAAATCCGAGCAAAAAGTGGTCCTTACCCTCTCCTCGGAGAGCGATATTGCTCCTGGAAGCTACCAAGGCGCGCTCGTTTTTTCTACTACGGGTAGGGCTGAGTTGCAGCCTCAAGAGTGGCGCTTTGCCTATGAGTTGGCGCGAACCCTGATTCGAGTTGAACCTTCGGTGATTAACTTGCGCAACATTATCAAATTTGGTCCCGATTCAATAGTCAAAATAAGATTTACCTCGAGCAGTCCCTTCCCGCATCCGCTTGCCATCTCATCGGTGCAACCAGATACCTTCGAAGTGGTGCCAGATTTAAAAACCATACTTCCAGAGACGACAACCGAGGTGAGCTTACGTATTACTTCAAAAGAAAAACTTCAACCTGGCGATTACACGATACAAGTGGCGTTTCATCCACCCGATCCTATGGTGCCGATTACCCCCGAAGCAATCACTATCCAGTTCCATGTACCTACACTTTTGGAGCTTTATGGCACTTGGGCGTTGCTTTTGTTAGGTAGTTTGCTTATCTTGGCAAGCACAGTATATGTAAGTATTCCCAAACCTTTTGGTCAACTAATCACTTTAACTAGTCCTGTGGCAACTACACCCAAAGTGTTCTATTTGAGCAAATATGTGACCTTGAGAAAGGGCTATAACAAAAGCATTACCATTGGAAGTGGCAAGGGTAATGACATTCAACTAGAACATGCTTCTGTGGCAAAACGCCATGCAGAAATTCGCTCTGGCACACGCGTTGTTACTCGTGAGATCGGTAAGGGTCGCACCCTTAGGCGCATTAAAACAAAGCGCCGCTTTTCGATTATTTACCCTGAGGGAGGCAGTATTGTAACCATCAACAATGTGCGCGTCCCCAGTACAGGAAGGCAAATGGAAAGGAATGACAAAGTGCAAATTGGTGATTATCTCTTTGAATATCGTTAGTTGATTGACCTTTCTATAATAAAAAGAAAACGGAGGAAAACATGCCTATCGAATTTCGCCCCGAAATGTTGATCCCACATGATGAGATGTTGGGCATTCCCACTGCAGAGTTTACAGAAGAAGAGGTGCATCGCACTTCGTACCGCCCGACGCTGATTATCGGCTTGGGAGGCACAGGTTATGACGTTGTGCGTAAGCTGAAAAAGCGCATCATTGGCCACTATGGCCGAGAACGTGGCCAAGTATTTCAGTATCTTGTCATCGATACCGCTCCAGAAAAACCACCAGTAGGACAAGAGCCTTTAGGCCCCACGGAGTTTATTTATTTGCAGAGTTTTCAAGCCGCACCCTGGCTTTCAAACTTACGAAAGAGCGATCCGGTGAAGAGATGGTGGATGGAACCACACTTACCCACTTATACGGGAAATGGCGCGGGTGCGATTCGCGCTGTGGGTCGATTGGCGTTACATTATTATGCGAGCACGGTCATCCAACAGCAAATCTATAACAAAATCCGCAGCTCGGTGGAGATCGGGCAGCAACAAGGCTCTTCAATGGGTTCGGTGAAGGTATACATCGTTTGTTCCGTTGCCGGCGGCACAGGAAGCGGTCAATTCCTAGATATTGCCTATATGGTGCGTCATGAACTTTCCACTATGTTCCAGGGCCAGAGCTATATCACCGGTATTCTTGTGATGCCCTCTGCTTTTATTGCTAGGAGGGGTGCTCCGATAGAGAGTCAACGATGGCAAGCGAACGGCTATGCTGCATTGCTGGAGCTGGACCTTTTCAACGCTGAAAGGAACTTTGAGGAAACTTATGGACCTGGATACACTATTGGCAATCGCGTGAAAGGGCAAAAGCCCTTCGACATCTGCTATCTGATCAGCTTGTTCAACGAAAACAACCAAAGCTTGCGTGGCTACGATAGCCTTACCGAGATGGTGGCCGAAGAGATGATGCTGGAAATCGCCTCCCCTATGGAGGCCGATGTCAATAATATCCTGGATAACATCCATGAGACGACCATCGTACGCAATGGCCATCCCTATGCGTATAGCAGCTTTGCTGTAGCTTCCCTGATCTATCCCTTATCTGGAGTAGCCAGCTGGTGCAGTCTGAAGTTCATTTCCACTTTCGTCAATGATGTTTTATTGAAACCCATACGCTCAATGGAGGATGCAGACAACGAGGCAGATCAAATCATCGATAAGTTGAACCTGCGTGAACGCGGTGCCGATCAGTTGATCAATGCGCTGAACTTGGACCGGAACAGTAAGCCCTTGCAGGAACCCTACATCGATTTCAACGCTTTCGAAGGCATTCCCGATCAGAACTTGCTGAGCGCGTTTCAATCTGAAGCGCAGCGTTGCCAACAAGAGTTGGAAAAAGCCAAAAAAGAAATTACGGCACGAACGGAGGAGAAACTATTATCCTTGCCCGCCCAAATCACTACTGAGATCAATGTGGCATTGAAAGACCCCGAGCGTGGACCTGAATATATCGATCGTCTAACAATGATTCTAGTGTCTAAATTGAAAGCATACCGTTCGGAGGAGATGGGGGTAGAACTGGAGAACTATAACTCACAATTAAAACAAGCAGAAATCGAATTGCAATCTACACAGGAAGCTATTGAGCGTAGCATCGGTTTACCGGCGGTGATGCCTATGCGTCGTCGCCTGATCAGCCGCTCCTTTAATGACCACATCTCCACCTTCAACGATCGCTTGCGCGCAGAACATCAGGCATCTCTGCGCCAAAGCGCAATCAATATATATAACCGATTAATCGAGGTTGTGGAGCATCTTCAGAACCAGGTGCGCAATCTTAAAATCGACCTACAAAACGAAGCAATGGCTGCGGAGAAGGCAGCCCAACAGGCGCGTACGCGCCTGCGTGTAGTGCAAACGGAGTTCAGCCTGGTGAAGAGCATCGTCGACGATCAGATAATCATGGAAACCTATGAAAGATTTCGCCCTAATATATCTACCGATGAACAAAAACGACTTCTTACCAAAGGTTTTTGGGACTTCGTAGAAAAGCGTGCTGAAGAAAAGGAAAAGGCGTGGAGCCTGGGTGATGAAGAGACCTTTGAAGAGGAAAAAGGCATTGCTACATTGATCTACTACTATTTAGGGGTGGAATTTGGAAAGAAATTGGCAACAACTCCATTGTTGGAGCGCATGAAGGAAATACGTAAATCGAAAGGGAGCCGCGCTAAAGAAGCTTGGCGCGCCGAAATAGGTGAACGCTATCTTCAAGCGGCGCCGTTTTGTAATCCCTCTATTGTAAAAGATGTTCAACATGTGCAGCAAAACATGCGCCGCAACCCGAACCTGATGGGTTATGGTCAATCAGATATAAACGCTTGGTCGGCTGAAGTTAATAGTTGCCTCCGAGATGAGGCATCTCCTGTGCTGACCAAGAACGATCAAGAGCTTGTCTTTTTGAAGACGGTGCATGGTTTGCCTCTATTCGGCATCCACGAAGCTGAGAATCGCCTCAAAGACATTTATGACCTGATGCAACATGAATGGAGAAGTGGCAAACTCGACTTACCTTTGCATGCTTCACGTGTTTGGGAGAAGCGCATCGCTGAAAGGAGAAAAAAGCTCCAAGCACAGGATGAAGCTTAATATAAAGCCGGTTAAAAAACAGTAGATCGAGTTGGTGGATCGTCATGGAACTGAACAAGCTTCAATCGTATATAAAAAGAAGCAAATTGTATCTTCGCCACCACATGGTTATCGCCCTAGGGGATTGGGGGTGGGATGTGCTTCAAAGGTGTAAGACGGCCTTGGCTCAATCCCACCCCGAGTTGCTTCCCTTAGTAGAGTGTATTTACCTGAAAGAAGGCCAGTTAGGGTGGTTCAATTGGTTACAGAAGATTGAATTACAAACTGACATTTTAACTGACCAAACCTGCCTGGAGATCGGAAGCCGAATGCCAGAAGGTTATCCTGAAGAACTCTCTTCTTTAGGGGATTTGTTTAGGCAAGCATTCGGAGATGCTACTGCCCAAGAAAAAGCCAAAACCTTGACCAACTTGGGACACTACAAGATCGAAGGGTTTCAACCCAAATTGGATGTTCACCTCCTTGGAAGGTTGGAGGAGAGCTTTACGCGTAAAGCCATTCTCAACGTAGTTCAGGCTCTAAGAGAGAAATTCCCTGCGCCAATTGCTTATCGGCTATATCTCTATATAGTCAGTGATTCGATTTCATGGGAGCGATTTCCACCTGAGGAGAAACAAGATATTGATAACTTCATCCAAAAGCTGGACGATGTTCTACAGAAAGAGATGGTTGAAGATTATAATCGTGGTCATCCCATTGCCATTTGTTATCTCTTAGATACAATTGATGAGGAAAGTCGCGCCATTTCTTACGCCTTGGAGCAAGGTATAACCTCGGAACGTGTTCTCGCCCTCAGGGACCTGGTAGCCGGTTTCATTAACTTGCTAGTTGGCTCAGAAATTCCTGAAATGCAAGAATATGATGCCCTCGCCTACGAAGAACTTGTTAAGCAAAAGCGTGAGTTGCCCGTGGGAAAAGGAGGTTATTGCAGTTCCTTCTCTCTTGCGGCATATGTGTTTCCTCTCGAACTTCTGCGCACAAAATTTCGTTGTGACTTAAGCAGAAATTTGCTTGCCTACTTCTTGCCTGAAAATTCCAAGGATCGTACCCTGGCAAATGAGCTAAAAAGTGAATTTTCCTCCAAAAGGAACATTGAAAAACCCTCATTGGATTTGTTTTTTCGCAAAGACGAGGATGAAGGTAAACCTTTTAGCTTCGATTTTGATCCAACGAAATTAGATGGCGTACCGGATGATGAACTGGTCGATCGTATCTTATCTTGGAGAGCATTAGTTGAAGAAAATGTGTTTCCCAAGTTCAAGAAGAAGATTGAAAATAAGGCACAAATAACGGTTGAGGAACTTTCTTCCTGGATCAGGCAGAAAGTAGATGAACTTGTCTTGCACTATCAAGGGCATACCGGTACTGCTCTTGACTTGTTGGAAAGGCTGCAAAAGTTTATCGCCGAATGCCGGTTGATGCCTTTATCCTTTCCCACTAGAAAACGGTCCTTCATTTTTGAAATTTTCAAGAAAGAAGATATTGCTTTCTCACATCGAAAGCAACCCGACCTTGAGAAGTTGAAACGGCGTTTGCAAGTTGCATTAGGACAGAGAGTGCTCCGCTTAGCGGTGTGGGAACGGTTTGCTCTTTATGCAGCATTTGAAAGTTTGTTCCTGGCGCTTGCCTGGCCTTTCGTGCTTCAGGGACTGCAAACGATTTTTCCTCAACTCGCAAGCGTATTATATGCCATCATTGCTCTGCTCATCGTTTATCTTCTCGTCCTGGTAGCGAATCTTCTCGAGGCGTTCAATACCATTCTTCAAAGTGAACAAAAGGTTGTACGGGCGCGAGACAATTTTGTTAAAGCCATCAAAATTCACTTTGAAATACGTTTGCGTAAGTTTTTAGATGAGCAATTAGAACAAGTCTATAACCACTTAGCCGAGTGTATCCAGAATGAAACGAGATGTGTAGAGCAGTGGGTCGAGAGGGTTCAATTGGCTCAGAAGGAGCTGGTTGCTGTCCCCTTGGAAAGAGAAAATATTCCCTTACTCAATTATGAGAGATCTATTTTAGATGTGTATCAACTGAAGAAATATTTCCCAAAAACTTTAGAGGAACATCACAAGACCTATTTTGAAAAAATGATGCGCGAACACACCATACCGGAGTGGCGGCAGCTATCAAAAAGCGCATTGATTACCCGAGTAATGCATTTTACCCAACCTATTTCTCAAGAATTGACTAAAGAGCTTTCTTTAGAAGCTTATATGGAAACCGAAAAAGGTGTTCCCAATATGGAAACACTCGTTGCTGAATTGGAAGGAAAAGCGAAAGTTCAAATGGACCTTTCTAATTCCCCCAGTCGCTACTATGCGTTAAACCTCCTTTGCATGGAAGAAAAAGAGACCTCACGGGCAAGAGATGCAGTCAAAATGAGAAAACCGGTGATTTTAGTAACGACTTTGGATGGAAGCCATATCATCTACCTGGCTTCGGTTCACGGGGTCTCCCTGAGAGATTTGAAAATTTGGGGAGATCTGCGATGAATACATTAGGCGTAATGCTGATCATACTATTGGTTTTCATCCTGAGCTTTATTGTTGGTTTCTCCATCTGGTTATATTACACATGGAGGAGACTGCCTGAAGCATATCGGCAGGAATATGAGAAGGATATTCAAGAACAACGCGGTACACTTTTCGTCCTATTTACGATCTCCATTCTCCCCTCACTCATCTTATTGGATATTCGCATGGATTTCTATCCCTGGTTATTCGGTAGCATGGGAGCGGTCTTGTGGGGTTTGTTGGTAGTATGGTTTTGGGAGAAGCGCGCTGCACATTTTAAAGGACCTTTATGGGAAGAAGTCGAACCAATTCCTGAACCGGTGAAGCCACCCCCTGTTCCTCCTCCCCCGCAGGTTGTGCCATCCCCTGAACCCACTACACCTCCACCGGCCCCTCCTGCGCCAGTCACTCCATCTCCAATTCCATTTCCACCTTTATTTATCCCACCTCGTCCTGTAGTACCAGGTCCGATTATCGATCCAGATTTCATAATACCTTCACCTCTGCCCATCCCTACATTAACCGGGGATGATTTGGTGGAAAAGAATTTTCAGTGGACTTATAAAGAGGAAAAATTTAATATATTAATGCAAATCCACCAACATAACTTTGACTATTACCATCAACTCCCACGCCTGCCCATCGAAAAATGGGCAGATTATGCCGTTGAAGATATGCCAGAAATTCGCCTTATTGCTACGCATTTCCAAAATATTCATTTGAACAAGGAGTGGAGCACATTAGAACAAGCCGAAAATGTGCTTAGATTTATCCAACAATGCATTACTTACTCCTATGATGAAGATTCCACTCCCAAAAGCGAGTGGCCGCGTTATCCTATTGAGACGTTGATGGAGGGAACGGGTGATTGTGAGGATGTGGCCATCCTTATGGGCGCAATCCTGGTCCGTATGGGTTTTCGTGTAGCATTACTAGTTTATCCCCGCCATGTTGCCTTGGGTATTGCTGGTGCAGACAACTTGCCAGGATTTCACGTACGCGTACCCGAACCCGGCGTTGGTGAGCGGCGTTATTTTTACGCCGAAGGAACAGCAGAGGGATGGAGCATTGGGGAAGTTCCAGAAGCCTATCGTAACATTTCGCCTGAACGCATTTTACCCATTGTTTTGGAGATGAAGAAGTGATTAAGTTTAAACCAGATGGAGGTCTATTATGTCAGTAAATATCCTTTATGTGATAATTATTACTTTGGCAACGTTGATTATCGAAAAGCTCTTGGATAATCTGGGAGAAAGTATTTTTATTATTCGAAAAGAATGGGGCGAATTAATAACTGAGAATATAGATGAAGATGTACCATCATGTGAGAATAGAACTGAAAGGTAATGGAAGGTGGAGAAGATGGAAGATCCATGGAGCCTTTTATCTCAAAAATATTCTATAGATGCGATTTATAACTTTTATATTTGGTTAACTAAGTACTTTGTTGTGAGTTGGTTGCTAATTGGAATCATTGCTGCAGTCACAATTTATTTTATAGATAAAGAGCGTGCTAAAAAATTGTGGGAGAGGATATATAAGTCATTTAATCGAGATTATGTCTCCAACTATCTTCGTGTAGATTTAATGTTTATTTTATTTTTTTTTCTAAATTGCATTTACTATTATTACTTGAAAATTTTTGCCAAAGACCCAGGTATTTTAACAACCAATGGACTTCAGGGATTAGAAGCTCACGAATTAGATAGCCTCTATAACTTTCTGATTTTTTATCTATTGCTAGGTTTCTTATTATGGGTACAAGTCATACATTTCTTACTAAATTCAATAGGTGAAAGGTTGATACAACCAGCATCACCACGTATGTATCTTCAAATTATCCCTTTGCACGTTAACGACGAATCCGAAAAGAAGGATTTTGCTACAGAGAAGCCATTTGTAATAAGCTTAGATGGTAAAGTCGGATATGCAGAAGAAATCAATGATCCTTTAGTTTGTTTCCGTTGGGATGAAACCAATGGGTGGAGAGTTTCATCAATAAAAAAGGAAAAGGCTCCATTAGTGACCGTTTGGCCTAAAGGAATTAAAGGCAGTTATTTTGCCCCTAAAAAATTAAATCCAATATATTTAAACTGTAAGAATACACAGGTTAATGAGAAGGAAACCGATAAAGAAAAAGTAGGAAAGGAAACTGGATGGGTAACTCTGAGTGATGGTGATGTTGTAAGATGGAAAGGTCATAGTTTTATGGTCAGATATATCCCCTAAGTGTTAAGGAAATTCACTATGGAAAAACTGATTCATTTACTTTGTTTCCAAAGAATAATTAATCTAAGAAATTTACGTTTAGATTGTAAGAAGAAT
>JAWCKT010000003.1:0-2337 GCA_038851515.1 Hadarchaeum sp. (SeqCode) | reverse complement strand
TCATAATTGCTTTAGGTAGTCTTGTTAGTCTAATCATATCCTACACGGCTTTCGCCCAATTCTTGGAAGGAACAGAATATTCCATCCAAATAGTTCCGCAACCCGAACAAGAATTGGTGAATTCAACTTCTTTCCCTGAAATCAGTTTTAGCTTTACGATATTGAAAAACAAAATGCCATTTAAAAAGGAAATTAGAAGTGAAAATATTATGATATTTGAGGATAATCAGAAATATGTGATCAACCCCATGTCTGTTGAACAAAAAGATGCAAATATGTTACTCGTTATTATTTTTGATTCGAGTTCAAAGAATAAAAGCGTAGATTGGAAAGATAAATTTATACCAAAGTACGATTTAATAGAGGAGCAAATTATTAAAAAATACCCTGGTGATATGCTTCAATATTGTTCTACTGATTATAAGAAAGTTTGCACCAAACCTTTTTCTAATATAGATGAGAACAGAAAAAATATTATTGATCTTTTAGCTACCGAGAATGGAATGGGAAATTGGACAATAGATTTACCATTACTTAATATCTTAAATGATATCTCTTCATATTCTTTGACACCTGTGGTAATAATTTTTAAGGTGGGAAAATATCAATCATCTCAGGAAAAAGCTTATATTGAAAGAAATTTATTATATGAATATATTCTGAAAGGAATAAGAATATTTATCCTTGATTTCGATCATGAAGATGAGTGTAATCCAGAACTAGGCGAACGTATTCGGCAAACGGGAGGGATATGTTTCGCAGCTTATGCCAGCACTAATTTTGTGGAAGAAAGTAAATCTATAATAAGAACACTGGATAAAATCCGCCCGTTGATCTGGACAGTTAGATATAAAAGCCATCTTCTCAAAGACAGTTTGCCTCATATCCTAGAAATTAATGTCAAAATAGACGAAGGTGATACCTCCCACGATTTAAAAACTAAAGTATCTTTTCAAGTTCCCTACAAACTTGATCAAGAGAAAAACTCAGATCTCAAACTGTGGGTTAGCAAATTCATTCCAATTGTTTCAGCGATCATAATAGGATATTTATTTTATGTTGCTTTTATTCTTAGCAATGTAAAAAATGCAAATTACTGAGCAATATATGTGTAGTTTAAATGGTATTAGGAAAAATTTCGGTAGAAAATGGAGTTCAAGAGGTCAGAAAATAATATATAATATTTTTTTAAGGTAAGGATGTATAGTATGGATAAAAAGTCAACAGCATTAATGATTTCCGTTTTAGTAGGTTTTGCATTAATTGTAATTGTTGTTATGATTGTATTTGTTGATAACAATAGTAATAACCATAATGAAAAAAAAGTGCAAACAGATTTTAGTAATAATATAGTAACAAAATGCCCTACAACCGCCTTCGTAGAGCCAGCCATTCGGAAACCCTCTACTTCACCAGCATTTACCCTCAGACCTTCAAAGATGCCAACTTCAACCTTAACGCCCACAGTTACCCCTCACCCTTTTACTTATTTATGGATAGTAATCATGGTTGATGTTTCTCAATCCTTGAGATGGCAATTCGATCTAATAAAGTCTGATACATTGTTATTGATTAACTCAAATTTGTCAGAGGGGTTTTTCTTGTTGTCTCATATATCATTGGTTGCCTTTTCAGATGTAATTTATTACCCTCCAGAGTTATCGAGCTATCTCTTGGATATTGAGAATAAATATGAGATGTTTAATCAGGGTGATATATTTGAACTATCTCAGGCAATTGATAATTTTTCTGTAAAAGGTTATGAGACTTCTATTTATGAAAATCTTGGTCGAATTCTTGATGCAGTGCATATGATTGCTATGAACTTATCCTCTCCTAATAAATTTGCATTTATTATTTTTACGGATGGCAGAGACGAAAAGAGCGATTTTCCGGATTTGGATTTATCAATGGTCATTGAAAAGGCGAAAAGTTTGAATGTGAGCATCTTTTCTGTTGGATATGGAAAATTTCCGAAGGAAGAAGTACTCTTAAAGATGGCGCTTGAAACAAATGGTGCATGTCTGGTACGAAGTTCATACTCGGATTTAATCAAATTCTACAATTTTATGAGCGAAGGTTTAATGGGCATAAGAGATATAAATCTGACTGCAGGCTCTTGCACTGTTGATGAATTCTTTAGATAGAAGTTATTTATCTTTAATTATTCACAAATTTAGACTCTAAGGAGGAAAATGATGCCAAGTTCGACTGGGGAACTTCGCATATCAGAGGATCACAGTTTACGTTCTCCTTTCGGTGAATTGAGTTGTGAGTCGGAATACGATAAGCTAGGCGATTATAGATATAGGAAATACTATTATGAAAATAGTAAAT
>JAWCKT010000002.1:0-28628 GCA_038851515.1 Hadarchaeum sp. (SeqCode) | reverse complement strand
AAGCCCGAGATCGTGATTGCAAACGGAAAAGTAGTGGCGAAGAATGGAAAATTGCTTGTTAGATTGAAAGAGCACAGATGGCCCGGATGGAGCACCGACACGGTCAAAATAAGGAGGAAATTAGCGCCAGCAGACTTCGAGATAAGTAGTGATAAAGAGGTCCAAGTAGTTAGGGTAATCCAGATAATTGAGGGCCAGATAATAAACAAAGAAATCAGGGCAGAGCTAATGGTCAGAGATGGCAAGATCCTCGCCGATACAGGTAATGATATTTTGAAAATAGCCTGCGTTGAAAGACATAAGAGGACCGGAAACGTAGCGGTGGCGTTCGTAAAAGGCTTTGAGCTAGAGGAGGGAGCCATCGCTTCTTCAGTGGCTCATGATCACCACAACATCGTCGTGGTTGGTGCCAGCGAGGTCGACATGGCTAAGGCCGTTAACGAGATCCAGCGAATGCGAGGCGGTTTGGTGGCGGTAAGAGGGAATAAGGTTTTAGAAAAGCTTGAGCTGCCTGTAGCCGGTTTAATGAGCACGCTTTCACCAGACATCGTGACCGGAAAACTCGACAGGTTGAATCGTGCCGCTAGAGAGTTAGGTTGCAAGCTTAACGCGCCCTTCATGACACTTTCATTTATTTCACTGCCCACCGTTCCTGAACTCGGTTTGACTGACAAAGGTCTTGTGGACGTCAAGAGCAGAAAAATAATTCCGGTTAAAATCGATTAGGCAAAAATTGTTTGGTTCAGTCTGCCCCTTTTATCTTCTTGATAATCCAGACCATCTTCTTGCCGAAATTTCTTGCAGTTTCTAGCCCTTCCTCGTCCTTCAGCACCTCTCCCGGCTCCCTTCCGAAGGCCACGTTCCAATAGCTGGAGCCAGGGACAATCATGCCTTGGTGCAGGAAGAAGAAGAGCAGCTCGGCAAGGGTGAAATTCTGGCCGGCCCTCCTCGCCACTACTAGCGGTCCGCCAACCTTGTTTTCGAAGACCCTGCCCCTAGCGATGGAGAGGTAGCCGGCGCGGTCGATGAGGGCTTTTACTTGTGGTGTCGCTGAGCTGAAGTAGACTGGGGAGGCGATGACGATGCCGTCAGACTCAACCATTTTATCGAATATGGGACTAAAGTCGTCTTTGATCCAGCATTCTTTGGTCTTCCTACAGGCGCGGCAGCCATCGCAGGGCTTTATCTCCTTGTCACAGAGCCGCAACAGCTCAGTGTTGGCACCCTCCTTTGCGGCAGCCTTCAATGTTTCGTTAACTAAAATTTCCGTGTTGCCACCGGACCTAGGGCTTCCGACTATTCCTAATATCTTAATCATTCAGGGAACCTCCTGAGTCTTCTTTATCTGTTATTTTTTCACGTTTGTTTATTCCAATGCAGACAGTCACGTTATTCTTTTTTAAGTATGTGCTAAGAAAGCTCGAGAGCAAATTCAGTTCCCAAAGTCTAACAAAATTAAATCCGTGGTTTTGTAGGCAAAGCCGATCTTTCCACAACCTTTAAATACTAACTGTCATATAACTGGATTGTAGCTGGATGGTGAATGGGAGGCAGGTGAATGTGGAAAAATGGGGCTGGAAGTATCGTAGGGTCAGATGATGGGATAAAGGCCCCGTTTGAAGGCAGAACATTCAGGCTTAGCCATCCTGTGTGGAGGTACTGATCATGGTCGATAAAAAAGGCGAGGTGCGTGTCTTCGTCGACGGCATCTACCTCAAGATCATCGATGACCTGATCAAGTCAGGTTATGGGACGAATCGCAGCGAGGTAATCCGCAAGATGGTCCACGATTGGACCATGACCTACCTCGAAAAGGCGAAGAGTCTCATGGAGTATGCCAAAGAGAGATGAAATCGCGGTCACCCTACCTCCTCGGTCCAGCCTCCAAAAGGGTGAAGGCGGGAGGCACCTCCCCTAAAAAGTCCTCCCGCCTAGCGCTCATGTCTTCGCTGGAGGGCCTTCTGGAGAACCCTCCACATGAAGCTTGGCAAAGGGAGGGTCCGCCCCTCGATGGATGTCCCTCCCCGCCTTATTTTTTCCAATATTGTTTCAAGATTCAAATCACAATCCACCAATGTGTAGGCCATCCCGACGTCATCGCAGCGGTGAGCATCGGATCCGGCCACCATCGTTAACCCATTTTTCCGAGCAAATTTCTGTGCCAGCGGGTTGCTGAGGAGAATGGCTCGGGAGTTAAGGCACTCGATCGCATCAAATTTGGCCCTGTAGACGAGTTCCGGATGTCTGCCTGGGGCAAAGGGATGAGCAGCAATGGCGATTCCCCCCTGCGCCCGGATTAGCTCGACGGTTTCTACCGCTGACAAGCCTTTCGGTATCAGTTCATTAATTCCCAATCCCACGATATGTCCGTGAGCGCTGGATATCTCAACACCGGGGATGACGAGGAAACCGTCCTTGCTTATTTTTTTAGCTTCCACATGCCCGGAGATGTTGTCGTGGTCCGTTATCGCTATGCCGTTCAGTCCCTTTGCCTTGGCGACTTCGACAGCTTCCTCGACCGAGCAGGTGCCATCGTATGAATATTTTGTATGCACGTGGAGGTCGAGCTGCAGCAACTATCTCACCTTCGAGCCCGGTTGCACTGGCCGGTCGGTCACGAGAATGGAAACACCATTTTCATCCTCGGCGGCCAGAAGCATCCCCTCAGAGGTTACACCCATCAACTTTGCGGGCTCGAGGTTTACCACCACGGCGATGTTTTTCCCCACTAGGGATTCGGGTGAGTATTTTTCCGCTATGCCGGCAACGATCGTCCGCCTATCCTTTCCGAGGTCCACATCCAGCTTGAGCAATCTTTTTGATTTCGGGATAATTTCAGCGCCAACGATGCGACCAATCCTGATGTCGAGTTTGCCGAATTCATCAATGGAGATTAGTTTGCTTTCGTGTTTTTCTGCGTTGTTTGACTTTACCTTCGTAAAGAGCGCCATCGGCTCACCAATCTGATGGCCAAGGCTGAGGTCAAAAGACTTTGCCTGATCCCAGCTCGTTACCTCGATGGCCAGTTGGCGGGCAAGCTTAGTTGCCGTTGATGGCATGAACGGAGTTAGGGCCACGCACAAAATTTTCACTAGGTTGGCGCAGGTGAGAATACAACCAGCAGCCTTTTCCTTATCTCTCTTCAGGGTTTCCCAAGGTTTACAAGCTTGGAAATACTCATTGCCCCGCCGAGCTATCGCCATGATCTCTTCGAGCGCCTGAGAAATTTTAAGATCCAGCATTAGCTGTTCTATTTTGGCCACGCGTTTTTTGACTTCCTCCTCAAACTTTTCGTCGACTTTTCCGTCAGGTAATTTGGAGTTGTAGCGATCACGGATAAAGGTTAGTACGCGGTGGACAAAGTTGCCGAGGATATCGGCCAACTCGTCGTTCAGCCTGGCTTCAAGGCTGGCCTCGGAGAAGTTCCCGTCCTGTCCAAAGGAGATCTCCCGAATTAGGAAGTATCTGACGACATCGGCTGAGTACTTTTCCACCAAGTAAGCGGGGTCGATGACGTTGCCTAGGGATTTGCTGATCTTCTGTCCCTCGACGGTGAGAAACCCATGGGCGAAGATCTTCTTAGGGAGTTCAAGTCCGGCGGAGAGCAGCATGCTCGGCCAAATGACGCAGTGGAACCTGATGATGTCTTTGGCGATGACATGGACATCAGCTGGCCAGTACCGCTTCGGTAGTAAATAGTTGGTTAGGGCATCAAACCAAACCCAAATCTTCTGCCCGGGTTCACCGGGCACATCTATTCCCCACTGCTGGTTTTGCCTCGTGACACTCACGTCTTTCAAACCCTGTTTTATGAAGTTGATGACCTCATTCCGACGCGCCTCAGGCTGGATAAACTCAGGATTTTCTTCGATGTGTTTCAGTAGGACATCGGCGTACTTGGACAATCGGAAGAAGTAGTTCTCCTCTCGAAGCCACTTTGGTTTGGTTAGATGTAATGGGCACTTTCCATCGACAAGGTCGGCCTCCGTGTAATAGGCCTCGCAACCCTCACAATAGAGTCCCTCATAGCTCCCTTTGTAAATGTCTCCGCGGGATCTAATTCGTTCGAAGAGATCGATGACGTTTTTACGGTGCCTTTCTTGAGTGGTCCGAATGAAATCATCGTTGGTGATATCCAGCATCTTCCAGGTTCCCTTCCAAAGGTTCGCCATAGAGTCGGCATATGACTGTATGTCCTTGAATCCTTTCTCCCGTGCTGCCTCTAGAGTCTTCGCGGAGTTCTCATCTAAGCCCGTCAGGAAGAAGACGTCATCCCCGCGCAGGCGGTGCCAACGGGCTAGGGTGTCAGCTACCACAGTAGTGTAGGCATGGCCGATATGAGGCACCGAGTTGATATAGTAGATCGGTGTGGTGATGTAGAACTTGGCTATTTTCTCACCCTTTTCACTTGTTTTTGTTTAATTTAAATTTTAGACTTTTTGTTTAACAAACTTTTCAACAACTTTTTCGTCTATTTATACTCATTATTGTCACCAGAATCGCCAGTGTTTGTTGGTGATCTCGGCCATGATTTTGTCTTTTAAGAGATGGGCGCTTAGTAGTCAGCTATTTTTAACATCTAGAACAACTTATCTTGGTGATTTCTCTGGCGAAAAAGGTGCTGCTGATAATAGCCCCTGAGAACTTTAGAGATGAGGAACTTCTTCACACAAAGGAGGAGCTTGAGCGTGCTGGTGTGGCAACGGTGGTGGCCAGTTCCAAGCGAGGTGAGGTGCGAGGGATGCTTGGAGCCACGGTGACTCCAGAGATAACGCTTGATCAGGTGAGGGTTGATGACTATGACGGAATCGTCTTTGTTGGTGGGTCAGGGTCTGCGGTTTACTTTAAGGATAAGAAGGCTATCTCAATAGCTGGCGAGGCTTTCAAAAAGGACAAAAAGGTGGGTGCAATTTGTATCGCCCCAGTGGTCCTCGCCAACGCCGGCGTGCTTAAGGGCAAACGGGCCACGGTTTTTCCGGGCGAGTATGTGCAGAAAATAGTGAGTGGTGGGGCAATCTATCAAGAAAAGGCAGTGGTGATTGACGGTAACGTGATTACGGCGAATGGTCCAAGTGCGGCTCGTGAGTTTGGTCGGGCCATCGCAAAAGCGCTCAGGGGTTAGGTGAAATATTGGTCGATATCTTGGTCAGGGGCGGCCTTTTGGTCACGATGAACTCCAATCGCCAGATCATCAAACAAGGGTCAGTTGCCATCGAGGGCAGCAGGATTGTCGCAGTCGGAAAAGAAATTAAGGAGAAGGCGGATCAGGTGATCGATGCGCGGGGAAAGGCAGTTCTGCCTGGATTGATAAATGGGCACACCCACTTGGCCATGACGTTGCTCCGTGGTTTTGCTGACGACATGCCTTTGGATAAATGGCTCTCCGATAAGATTTGGCCGATGGAAAAGAAGATGGGGCCGCGCGACTGCTACGTTGGAGCACTGCTCGGCTCGCTCGAGATGATAAAATCTGGCACCACCTGTTTTGCCGACAACTATTTCCATATGGATCAGGTTGCTAGGGCCGTGATGAAGGCGGGTCTTAGAGGGGCCCTGTCTTATGGTATGATTGACCGTGACGATCAGCAGAAGATGAAGGAGGAGATAAAAATCGGCCGTAGCTTTGTAAGAGCATTCCACAGAAAAGCTCGGGGCCGGATATTGGCGATGTTTGGCCCGCATGCACCTTACACCTGCTCCACCGAGTGTCTGCGGAAGGTTAAGGAGCTGGCAAATGAGTTCGGGGTCGGCATTCACATTCACCTAGCTGAGAGCAGTGAGGAAGTGAAACAGACGATGGAGAAGTACGGCAAACGTCCGGTGGAATACTTGAACTCAATCGGATTTTTGGGCCCTGAGGTTCTGGCTGCTCATTGTGTCTGGGTTACAGATAAGGAAATTGAGGTGCTTAGGAATAAGGGCATCAAGCCAGTTCATAATCCCACTAGCAATATGAAGATGGGCTCAGGAATTGCCCCGGTCTCAGAAATGCTTGCCTTAGGCATACCGGTGGCTCTTGGAACTGATGGTGCCGCTTCTAACAACTCCCTCGACATGTTTAAGGAGATGAAACTAGCGTCGCTGCTGGCCAAGGTACGCAGGCTTGATCCCACAGCGTTACCCGCGATGAAAGCCTTGGAAATGGCGACCATAAACGGGGCTGCGGCACTGGGTCTACAGACAGAGTTGGGGTCGCTGGAGGCCGGTAAAAAAGCCGATCTAATCACTGTTAACCTGAAAAAGCCACATCTTTCTCCAATACACGATGTCATCTCTCACCTCGTCTACAGCGCGGGTGGCGGTGACGTTGACACGGTTATCGTAGATGGAAGGATATTGATGGAGAAAGGCGAAGTGGTCACGCTTGATGAAGAGAAGGTTTTAGAGCTAGCGCAGAGAACTTCTGATGATTTGGTTTCAAGGTTGGGTGGGGATAATTGAGTTACAAGGTCAAGGACATACACCTCGCTGCAGAGGGCCGGCGAATGATGGAGTGGGCTGAAAACCACATGCCCGTCCTAACCGAAATTCGCCGGGAGTTTTCGAAGACCAAGCCGCTCAGGGGAATTACCATTGCTGCAGCCTTGCATACCGAGGCTAAGACGGGAGTGCTTGTTAGAACCTTATTGTCCGGTGGGGCCAAGGTGGCGGTAGCGAGCTGTAACCCCCTTTCTACCAAGGATGAGGTGGCAGCAGCGTTGGCAAAAGAAGGTGTCAACGTTTATGCTTGGCGAGGTGAGAGCACCAAGGATTATTATGCTAATCTGAACGCGGTGCTCGATGTAAGACCACAAATCCTGATCGACGATGGCGCGGATCTGATCACGATGGTGCACACTCGCCGCATGGAGCTTCTTGAAAGAGTGATCGGTGCTTCGGAGGAGACCACCACCGGAGTTAACCGCCTGAGGATTATGGCGGAGGCAGGGGCATTGAAATTCCCAGTGATAGCGGTCAATGACAGCCCTTCCAAGAGATTTTTTGATAACAGGTTCGGCACCGCAGAGTCAACCTTTCAGGCCATAACCGGTATGACCAACACCCTTATTGCAGGAAAGCGTGTGGTCGTTGTTGGCTACGGGTTTGTTGGCAGAGGAATTGCCTCCCGGGCCAAAGGACTGGGTGCCCTAGTCACGGTTGTTGAAACCGACCCGGTAAAGGCGCTGGAGGCAGCGATGGATGGGTTCTGTGTTACTTCGATGGATGAGGCGGCGAAGTGGGGAGAACTTTTCATTACCGCAACGGGAGGTTTCAAGGTTATTCGTATGGAGCACATGAAAATGATGAGAGACGGCGCGATTCTATGCAACTCGGGACATTTCAATGTTGAGATAGACTTGGATGGTCTCAGAAGGTTAGCCGTTAGCAACAGAGAAGTGATCGAAGATGTTCGGGAGTTCAAGCTGAAGAACGGGCGCAGGATATATTTACTAGCCGAGGGACGTTTGGTCAATCTTGCCGGTAGGCGCTCGCTCGGTCATCCGATGGAGATTATGGACATGAGCTTTGCCCTCCAAGCTTTAAGCGTGGTTTATTTGGCCCGATCTGGCAGAGGGCTTGCCCCGAGGGTTTATGAGGTACCTTCTGAAATCGACCGGAGGGTCGCTGAGTTAAAGTTGCGCTCAATGGGGATAAAACTGGAGAAGCGGACCAAAGAACAGGTCGACTATGCCGCTTCATGGACACTTGGAACCTAATGTTACGAATTTAAGTGGATTTTTTCTACTGGGTTGATTTGAACCTTAGTATCGCTGCTAGGCCCTTAAACGCAGTTAGAAGTTGTTTACCCTCATCTGTTTCAGTGGAGATGAATTCAATTTTAGTGTTGAATTTTTCAGCTAGCTCCATCAGCTCTTGGACCACGTCTCGGCTTTCAACCACGGTGAGTTTCTTTTCCCCGCACTTAGGGCAGCTTTTTTCAGGCAGCTGTTTTTGATAATGGTCCAGATTATCGATGATTTCGTGAAAGGTTTCCCCACAGGCTTGACATTTTATCGTCACTCGGAGCTTTCTCAGTCCCTCAGAGATCAGCAACAGTTCCACGGCACCTTGCTCGAGCGCGCGCCTTATTTCACTTTCCCCATAGGTAGCGAGACCCTTTCCGGCGACCAGTTCTTCCATGAACTTCTGCATCAGTGATTTTTCCTTCAATATCTCTAAGTCGGCCAAAATTTCACCTGCTTTGTTCACCAGTTCCTTGATTCCCTGTTCATCGGTGTAGCCCGTGTCCAAAACACCGGCGATTTTCTTTTGTACGGATTCATGGAGAAGTCCGCTGTTGAGGAAGTCTTCCTTGGTCGGCCCCGGTCCACCAACTATAATTGCACGCAGGTCAGGAATTTGGGAAAAGATCTCGTTGGCGGCTTCCGCGACCCTCTTAGCGTATTCATGTGCCGCGATCTCTATTAGCCGTTCAAAGCGCCTTGACGACTGTCCTCCCTTGCTGTGCTTACCCGGGACAGCCGAGGTCAGCTTCCTCAGTATCTCCACATGTTTGCCCCGAAGGGTGGCGAAGGTGGTTTCCCTTCTATCCATGACGAAAAGCCCAATTGTTTCCTTGATTTGCAGCATCTCCTTGAGCGGATCCAGTACAAACTCTTGGTCGCACCGGTACATCCTAACAGTCACGGGCTCAGGAGGTTCTATCCAGTAGAGCTGGATATCGGCAACATCATCCCTGCCCGCGACATTGCCGCAGAAGATTGCCATCCCGTGTGGTGGCGGTTTTTTGTTGTTTTCCATATAGGTTCGAAGAAACTGGATGATTCTCTCCAGAGCCGCCAGCACGTTTTTGCGCGTGGTTTTGGACTTGATGTTTGAAGCGGTGCCCTGCTCGTCCCTCAGCTGCTGCATGACCTTGGCTAGGTCTGTGTCTGGGGTGATGTAGACGGAGATCAGCTCCGTGCCTCGCCCCCGCTTGCCCTCCAGTTCTTCCAGCATCCTCTTAAACTGGTATAGGGATTTACTGTCTGCCGGCATTTGGCTCGCCTGGATAATTTTTAACCGCGAGCATTAATAGTATGAGGTAAAAAAGAGTGATGGTTCGATGAGGATAACGATCTGCTTAGGTGGCTCGATCTTAGTTCCCGGTAAACCTGATTTAGCCTGCATCAGGGACATCGTTAAGACGGTCCGTGAGCTTAGGTCTCAAAATCATGAGGTATTGATTGTGGTTGGAGGCGGGGAGTTGGCCCGATCGTATATAAGCGCGGCGCAGGAACTCGGCATTCCGGGGATTGATCAGGATCAGATTGGGATAGCGGCCACCAGGTTGAACGCCCAGCTTTTGATCGCAGCCTTGGGTGAAATTGCTGAGCCAGCGCCAGCCACTGTTTTTGAGAAGGCGGTGCGAGCCATCTTCAGGAACAAAGTGCCTGTAATGGGGGGGACGACTCCTGGACAGACCACGGACGCAGTGGCAGCGATGCTTGCCCAAGTCAGCAAGTCAGAAATTTTAGTTTTCTTTACTAACGTCGATGGCGTCTATACGGCTGACCCCAAGTTAGATCCCAAGGCCAAGAAGTTGGACCGGCTCACCCCGGATGAATTGGCAAAGCTGGTTGGTTCAGCCGAGTATAAGCCAGGAATGAAGTCAGTTATGGATCCTGTGGCGGTCAAGCTCATCCAGAGGTCCAACATCAAGACGCTCGTTCTGGGCAGACATGAAATAACGCGTTTACCGGAAATCTTAAATGGTGCCAAGCACACCGGAACTGTAATAGCTAAGGTGAGCAAGTGGTAGAGGATCACAAGCACTGTGTCGTCTGTGGAAAACCGACCGATCCAGACAAGACGGTTTGTTCGCTTTCCTGCGAGGAGATATTGAACCGACAGCAGAAGAGTATGAAAAGGTCGAGATTGATAATGCTGGTAATCTTCGTCATCCTCTTTATCTTTATCATCGTTAGTTCATTGCTTTCCAAACCCACCTAGTGGCAGGAGCAGCGTCAGCGTTGGCTCGGTTAAGTCAATTACTTCCACCCGATGGCCCTTTCTAACCGTTTCTTTAGTTATCTTAAGTTCGTCTAGGGTGAGTTCGATAACCTTGTTTGGTATCTCTATGGCGATCTTTCCTCTTTCCAGCTGTTTTGATACCTCTGTGGGACTAGTCCTGCGCAGGGCCTCGGTAACGGCCTTTAAATCGTCGCGTAGACGTGATCCCAGCTTGGCGAAGTTGGGCTCAATCGAGATCAGGCGTTCCTCCAGTTCGGGTTTTTCAGACAGTATTTTAATTTCCTTCACCTGCATCGTGCCAGCAATATCTTCAACGATTTCCTCGAGCTGTTTGCGCAACTTCTGGTCTGGGGCGTAAATTATCAGTTCCGGTATCTCAGTGTTGAGCGCTAGCTTCCTAGCTGATTTAAACTGTCTCAGTGCGCTGACCACCTTGTTGACGATTTTTCCAAGTTCCTCAGCTGACCCATCTATGGCGGACTCATCCGGTTCGGGCCATTTGGTGAGATGGATGCTGGGCTGTTTTTCCATGGCGGAAAAAAAGGTCTGGTAAACTTCCTCAGCGAAATGGGGGACGAAGGGGGCCAGCATTTTTATCGTTGTCATCATGACGTGTCCGAGGGTAAAAGCGGCCCCATCTGGTGTTTTATCCTTTCCATAGAGCCTGTACTTTACCTCCTCAATGTACATATCACAGAGTTCATGCCAGACAAAGTTGTGCAGTTCCCCGAGAGCGCGGTTGAACTGAAAGTCCTCGAGCCATCCAGTGATATCCTTGACCAGCCTATTCACTCGGCTCAGCATCCAGCGGTCGATCGGACGCAGGTTAACCTTTTTTTTGTCCTGTTGAATAATTTCGGGCTTCAAGTGAGGGCTGGCGAACCTGATTGCGTTCCAGAATTTTCTCAAGAAACGGTAGCTGAACTCTACATCTTTCCAGCTGAAAGGTATGTCGGCGCCCGTGGATGCCCCAATTGCCGCCCATTGCCGCAGGGCGTCGGCGCCGTATTTATCACGTGCCTTGCTGCTATCTACATAATTTCCCAGCGACTTGTGCATGGCTCGGCCGTCAGTGCCGAGAACCATGCCGTTGATCATCACCGTCCTGTAGGGTGCCTTGTTGAGAAGGGCCAGATGACGGACCATCAGATAATAGTCCCAGGTTCGGATAATGTCAGTACCGTTCGGTTGAAGGTCTGCAGGGAAAAGTCTTGGGTCGAGATCGGGCCAGCCGGCATGGACAGCTATGGTGATTGAACTGTCCATCCATGTGTCGAGAACGTCCTGTTCTGGTTCAAATTTTTGACCACCGCAGTTGGGACACTGGTTAACCGGCGGCGGGTCTTTAATCGGGTTCACTGGCAGCTGCTTTTCCTCAGCCACTATCGGTTGTCGGCAGCTAGCGCAGTACCAGGCCGGGATGGGTGTTGCAAAGATCCTCTGCCTTGAGATTACCCAATCCCAGTCCATTGATTTTACCCAGTCGATGAATCGAGTGAGCATATGTTCCGGAACCCACCGGATCTTTTTCGCTTCTTCGATGGCAAGGTCGTTCAGGGCGAGCACGCGCATGAACCACTGCGGCTTGCTTAAGATTTCAACCGGTGTTTTGCAGCGCCAGCAGACGCCAACGGCATGGGGAAATTCTTCTTGTTTTTCTATCAGTCCCGCCTCTCGCAGGTCCTCCACAATCGACCTCCGAGCCCCTTCAATTGTCATTCCGAAGTATTTTCCTGTAGCTTCGGTCATCCTGCCCGTTTCGTCGATCAGCTTGATGACTGGTAGTTTGTAACGCTTCACCCACTTCACGTCGGTCTTATCTCCAAAGGTACAGATCATCACCACGCCGGTGCCAAAGTGAGGGTCAACCTCTGGGTCTTCGATGATTTCCACTAAATTTCCTAGCGGCGGGACTTCGAGCTTTTTCCCCACGTATTTTTGGTATCTTTTGTCATCGGGATGAACGGCCACGGCCACGCAAGCGGGCAAATATTCCGGCCTGGTGGTGGCAATGGTCAGAGTTTCTTTTTCATCGAGTAACTTGAACCTGATGTAGTGGAGGGTGGTTTTTTTCTCCTGATATTCGACCTCAGCGTCGGCTATGGCAGTCTCACAGCGCGGGCACCAGTTGACCGGATGCTCTCCCCTGTAAATCAGTCCCTTTTTGTAAAGCTGGACAAAAGAGAGTTGAGTCTTTCCATAGTAGCTGGGATCCATGGTGCGGTACTCAGTGGTCCAGTCAATGGAAAAGCCAAAGGAATTCATCTCTTCCTTCATATGGGCAATGTTTTCCGTGGTTAACTTCACACAGAGTTCTCGGAATTTCTCCGCAGGAAGGTCTCCCTTTCTGATTCCATACTTTTTCTCCACTTGGACTTCAGTGGGCAGTCCGTGACAGTCCCAACCCTGTGGAAAAAGGACGTTGAAGCCCCGCATTCGCTTGTATCTGGCCACGATGTCGAAGTAGGTCCAGTTCAGCGCCGTGCCCATGTGAAACTCCCCGCTCGGATACGGCGGCGGGGTATCGATGACATAGGTTGGTGCTTTGAGGTCATCGCGCTTGAAGCGGTGAACGCCCAACTTTTCCCAGTATTTTTGCCACTTTGGCTCCACTTTCAATGGATCATAGTCCTTCGGTATTTCCATTATACCCTCCTCTTATGGTGTTCCTTCAACACCTTTTCAGCCTGTTGATATAAAATAACCGTTAATGGTGTTCGCTGGCCCGTCTATTGTTTTTTACAAGTCATTTTCAGAAATCACAAGGCATCGAAAAAATGGCCGAGCAACCGGGAATCATGAAGTTAAAATTAGATTCCCGGTGCCGTGATCCCAAATAGTCGCGTTTGATTTATACTAAATCAAATGGCCTTGAGAGATTCCTCCACAGCTTTCAAAGTTTTTTCCACATCGCTATCGCTGTGAACTGTGGACAGGTGCCAGTCGGGATAGCTGCTGAACACTCCTCTGTGGAGCAGTTCTACTCTGAATTTTTCTCCACTTTCCGGAGCAGATGCCGCCGCTTTGGACCAAGCACGGTAGTTGTTGATTTCATCAGCCGACATTTCTGTGAAACAGGTGACGAACTGGCAGGGCAGTCCTTTAACGATTGCTTTCACATTCAGTTCCTCGAATATTTCTCTAATTCCTTTCATGAGCCTTTCTCCGACCCGGTACATGTGTTTATAAGCCTTTCCGCCGTCCTTTTCCAGCACCTCGATGTTTGCGATGGCCCCAGCTAGAGACAGCGGGTTGGCGTTGTAGGTACCCATGGCCGGAACCTTGCCTTGAGAGATCAGCTCGACCACTTCTTTTTTACCGCCGTAGGCGCTGATTGGCAGGCCGCCACCCATGGCCTTTGAACAAACGAAGAGATCCGGCGTCACCTTAAGGTATCCCTGAGCCCCACCTAATCCAACTCGGAACAAGGTCTTCACCTCGTCGAAAATCAGGAGAACATTGTATTTTTCCGTCAGCTCTCTGACAGCTTTCATGTAACCCTCTTTGGGAAGGATTCCATGGCCCAGTTCAATAGGTTCCATAATAACGCCAGCAACTTCCTTTCCCTGCTTTTTGAGCGTCTTTTCCAAAACTTCTTCGTTGTTCCAAGGCAGAACGATGATGTTTTCTAGGACGCTCTTCGGCTGGCAGAGCGGCGCAGCGAGCACTGGTTCCGGTGATTCTTCCGGTCCCTTCGGTGGGCTGAAGGCAGAAATATTGACGTCATCGAACCACCCATGGTAATGCCCCTCAAACTTTATAATCTTGGTCTTGCCCGTGTAGGCCCTAGCTAGTCTGATCGCCGTGTGGACAGCTTCGGAGCCTGAGCTGTGAAATCCGACCATTTCCGCACAGGGCACATGTTTTATGAGCTTTTCACAGAGGGTAAGTTCAAGTTCATTGTTTATTCCGTACATGGTGCCCTTTTCAAGCTGCTTTTTAATCGCCTCTACTATGGCGGGATGAGCATGACCATTTATCAGCGGCCCATAGTCCAGATAATAATCGATGTATTCATTTCCATCAACGTCGTAGATCTTCGAGCCCATTCCCCTATCCATATATATCGTGGTGCCGTCAACAGTTATCACTTTCAATCTTTGAGTGCTTCCTGTTCCGCCAGCTTGGATTTTTTTAGATTTTTCACAAAGTTTGCGGGATTTTTCAAGTTTTAGTCCAACCATATATTCACCATTCCCCCTTTAGCGTAGTTTATAAAAGATTTTGGGTCTTTTAATGACTTTTTTTCGAAATGGCCTATTTTCTGCTCTTTTTTTATTCAACTCCAGCAAAGTTTTCCAACTTTGGCCTAGTAAATTCCTCTAAGGTCGGCTGTCTTGTTGGCCGGGTTATTTTAATTTTATCATCCATATCTACACGGAGACCAACTTGTCCTGGGATGGTTTTTACTCCCGTTTCAGATTTTATCTTCTCCGCCTCGGATTGTGGCTCGTGTTTTAGAAACATCATACCCATATGAATCATCACGACTAGCTCAGGCTTAACTTCGGTGAGAATTTTTACGAGGTCTTCAGAGCACAAGTGCCAGGGTATCCTCATCGACAGTGGACGCGTCACGTTGGCGATGAGAATCCTAACTCCAGCGTAGTATCGGGAAATCCCCTCGAAATACTGGGTGTCGCTGGTATAACCAATGGCCCCGTCGTCCGTGTGGAAGATGGTGCCGAAAGTAGTGGGGTCGCTGTGCTTCGCAGGCACCGCTTCTAACTCGAGGTCGTTCAGCCGAAATTTATCTCCGTTATTAAGTATTACCAGTTTTTCCGGTTTTCTTTGGTGGTATTTTGATACGGCAGGGCCATAACCTTCGACTCCATCAATGACGCTTCGGCTGCAGATCAGCGATCCCCTCTTCTTTGTCGAATGCTTCGTCATTGCTTCAATTAGTACTTCAGTGTCGGTATAATGATCGGGGTGGCAGTGTGTGACGACGATACCGTCTAGGTCCAAGGGGTTGAGTCCATACTGATGGGTGAGCAGGAGTGCGCCGGGGCCGGGGTCGACATGTACCTTTACTCCGGTGTGGATTCTGAATCCACCTGTTTTGAAGTACTGGCCGACCATCTGGAACCTTCCGCCGCCGGAACCAAGAAAGACAACCGCCACCATATTACCTGCTCCAGTTTGTTGTCGGAAGAAAACTAATCTTGGCTGAATCGGCTGGCATCGGTATCCTAGTCCGGTTAATTTAGGCCACTATTAGTGAGGTCTCAGTGTATTTTACTCCCTGTAGTGACTGTATCTTACCCACGATGGTTTCACCGAGTGACTTTAAGTCTGCGGCTTCGATTCTAGCCACGATGTCGAACCTTCCCGTGGTTGCGAAGGCCACTTGGACCCCTTGAATCTTCTTGACGGCATCCAACAACTTAAGCGCCTTGCCTGGCTCGGTTCTTATATACACCAACGCCTGCATATTTCGCCTCTGATTTAGCTTTCATTTTTCTGGTTAAAAGGATGAGGAATAATTTAGAAGAACTCACCGCGGGCGAACTTTCTAATTATTTCGTTTCGGGGTTTGGTGAAGATATTTTTCGGTTTGTCGACATCAATAATCTTACCGTTAAGTATGCAACCGACCCTATCGGAAAGCCTTTTGGCTTGGAAAATGTTGTGTGTGGCGACCACAACCGTGCTCCTTCCGCGCAACTGTCTGATGATTTTTTCAACAATGGTGGCGCTGGTTGGATCGAGATTTGCGGTTGGTTCGTCTAGAAGCAGCAGTTCCGGGTTTAAGGCTAGGGCCCTAGCTAGGACAACTCGCTGTTGTTCGCCTCCGGATAATTTTTTTGCCATTCGATGGGCGAAGTTTTTTAACATTACCGAGTCAAGGGCAGCTTCTACCCGATCGGCAATTTCATCCTCCGTTAAGCCCCTCAGCTTCAGCCCGTAAGCAACGTTTTCAAAAACAGTATCATTTAACAGTATAGGTCTTTGAAAGACCATGGTTATTTTTTTCCTGAGGAAGGGTGTGTTTGAACTATCCACAGATTGTCCTTGGTAGATGAGTTTCCCCGATGACGGTTTGTCTAACAGGGCCAGTATTCTCAGCAAAGTTGTCTTGCCCGCGCCGTTGGGACCAATTATCGTCAAAATTTCGCCGCTTTTAACATCTAAACTTACGCCCCGTAGCGCCGCTATGCCGTCGTATTTTCGAGTTATCTTCTCCAGTTTTACGTGGGTGCTCAACTAATCCCCCCTAAAGCGGTTGGCGATCAGTGTCAGTGTAAAGACGATGATCAAGAGCACCACGGTAGCCTCAATTGAAAGAACTATCTCACCGCGGTTCACACCTAAGGCGATTTGAGTCGTCATCACCCTAGTAAGGCCTTGGATATTTCCTCCCAGCATAAGCGCTATGCCAAGCTCAGCGATGGCTCGGTTAAAAGCGGAAACCCCGGCTAGGACGCCGCCTTTTTTAGCTTCCCTCAAAACGGTGAGAGAAGCTTGACGTTCAGTTGCGCCCAGCGTTCTGGCTAAATCTCTAATTCTTGGTTCCACGGATTCGATGGCGTTGGTTAGTAGACTGACCAGAATTGGTGTTATCAGCGCGGCTTGTCCGATTATAATTGCTGTTGGCGTGTAGAGAAGACCAAGGGCTCCTAAAGCACCCTGGCGCGAGAAGATCATGTAAAGAAAAAGCCCAAGAGCGACTGTTGGTATACCCAGCATGGCGTTGAAGAAGCTGATGATTAAGTTTCTCCCCCTGAATCTTTTAAGACCTAGAGCCAGCGAAATCGGCAGACTCCACAGTAGAGAGAGAAGTAAGGCGGTCCCTGAAATCCATATCGACCGAAGAACGATATCCAAAAGCTGCTGGTTCATTGGTACAGTTCCTCCTGCCCTAACCTGAATTCCGGTGGGCATTCGCTGTTGTCAATAAATGCATAGTCCCGTATCCAACCAGCAATTGGGTCGGAGGTATTTCTGAGAATTGGCACGGCTGGCAGGAAAAGCGAGGTCCCATACTCTTCCATCCCAAATTCTTTGATCAGCGCTTGCCCAGCGTCGGAAACCAGAAATTTTATTAGATTTAAAGCCTCGTCGAAGTTTACTCCGGGATTTCTTTTTGGGTTAACAGCCATAACGCTGTAGACGTTGAGCAGCTCCTCGCCACTCTTGATGATGATGTCCAAATTCGTTATTCCTTCATTCTGATATCTGAGGTAGGTTCCAGTGTCTGTTAAAGTGTAAGCTCTTTTTTCGGTAGCAATTCCCAGCGTCTGTCCCATTCCAGAACCTGATTCTATATACCAGGATTGGCCATAGGGCTCTATTCCAGCTTTTTCCCAGAGTATTTTTTCCTTAAGGTGGGTCCCTGAGTTGTCCCCCCTTGAGACCCAAGTTACCTTTAGTGCGGCTATTTTGGTGAGAGCCTCAATAGTAGGAAGGCCCTCGATGTTGGCGGGATCGTCAGGCGGACCAACGATGATGAAAAAATTGTAGGCGATAATTTTCCTTCCCCCAACCACCCCATCCTTCAAAAATTTGTTTTCTAAGGCAGGAGAGTGTGTCAGGACAACATCGACATCACCGTTTTTCGCCAGTTCCAGAGCTTGGCCGGTTCCTGACGCGATGAAGTCAAGCTTGACGTGGTAAAGTTCAAAATAGCGCTCCGCAATGAAGTCCAATAACCCTGCGTCGTAAAGGCTGGTAGTCGTAGAGACAATCAATCTGTCTTGGCCTCGATAGGCTCCGAGGGAGAGCGAAAGGGTAAGGGCAATTGCGATTAGTACCGCCGACAGTAGGTTGAATTTCACTTCAAATCCCAGCAATATTAAACACAGTAGTTTAATAAATTTTATTTGGTTAAACGTTGTAGATTAACTAAACTGAAAAAAAATCAATTAATTTTATCCAAGTCGAACATGGCAACAACCCGTATATTTTCACCAATTATAGGATTGAAATTGAGGCAACGGCATGATCTGCTTAGGGATAGAGGGAACGGCTCACACATTTGGCATGGGCATTGTAGATTCCGCTGGTAGGGTGCTGGCCAATGCCACCAAGACTTATTTTCCCGAAAAGGGTGGCATCCATCCTCGCGAGGCAGCTCAGTTCCATGCGGCGAATGCTAAATTAGTTCTGGAAGAGGCGCTTAGAGCTGCTAGGATTGAAATTGAGGACATTGATCTCGTGGCTTTTTCTCAAGGCCCAGGACTTGGTCCAGTTTTACGAACTGCAGCCACTGCGGCCAGAGCGCTGGCCGTCTGGCTCGGCGTTCCCATTGTGGGAGTCAATCACTGTATAGCCCACATCGAAATTGGTCGTTTTACTGAGGGTGCTAGAGATCCGGTGACCCTATACGTGAGCGGCGGAAATACTCAGGTGATTGCCTTCGATGCCGGTCGTTATCGCGTTTTCGGTGAGACGATTGATATACCAGTTGGCAATTGTTTAGATGTCTTCGCCCGCGAGGTCGGAATACCACACCCTGGTGGCCCAATTATTGAAAAACTAGCTAAATCAGGGAAGAATTATCTTCCACTCCCATATGTGGTTAAAGGCATGGATCTTTCGTTTTCTGGAATTTTGACTGAAGCCATCCGTAAGCATCGCGAAGGTGCCAACATAAATGACCTTTGCTACAGTCTCCAAGAAACCGCTTTTGCAGCACTGGTCGAGGTAACCGAGAGAGCACTAGCGCACACTGAAAAAAAGGAGTTGCTGCTCACAGGCGGTGTCGCCGCGAACACCAGGCTGAGGGAGATGCTGAAGCTGATGGCTCAAGAGCAGCGGGCCAAGTTTTACGTCCCACCGAGGGAGCTTTGCGGAGACCAAGGCGCAATGATTGCTTGGAATGGTATTCTGGCTTATAAGTCAGGCTTCAGGCAGAACATTAAGGATACCAAGGTCAAGCAGAGATGGCGGACAGATGAGGTCGAGGTCACTTGGAGGCGGAGCTGAATGCTGATTAAGAAAGGAGCTGAGGCCAATCTTTACTTGGAGTCGTTCACGAAGGTCCTCCATCCAGCCGGCAAAGGCAAGGTCGTGATGAAGACCAGAATTCCTAAACGTTATCGAATCGGTGAGTTGGACATTCGACTTCGTGAATCGAGAACAGCGCAAGAAGCCAAGCTACTTTTTGATGCCAAGCGTGCAGGCGTACTGGCACCGATTGTTTATGAGGTGGATAGGAGGAATACAAGGATTATCATGGAATTTATTGAAGGTAAACAGGTAAAGTTGGTTCTAGATAAGCTCAGGCCTGAAAAAAGAAGGGAGTTATGTCGCATAATAGGCAGACATGTCGCGAGGCTTCACCGGGCTGGGATAATCCACGGGGATCTCACCACTTCCAACATGATCATCAGACCCGATGGCAGGATCTATTTTGTCGATTTCGGTCTGGGAGGATATGATTCGTCAACCGAGGAGAGGGGCGTTGACTTGCACTTGCTGAAGCGCGCACTCCAGAGTACTCACTTTAGAATAGCAGGCCAAGCTTATGCAGAGATTCTCTCGGGCTATCGGGAGGAGTTTGGGGAAGGAGCAGAGGAGATAATCGAAAGAGCTAAAGAGATTGAAAGCCGGGGGCGATATGTGCTTAAGGAGGAAAGGGCATGGCGCTGACCTTTGTAACTAGTAATCAGCACAAGTTCGCTGAGGTCAGTGAGCTGGCGAGAAGGCGGGGCATTCAAGTTTTTCACTATAAATGGCGTTATCCAGAGATTCAAGCGGATGATCTTGAAGAGATAGCCCGCGCAAGTGTCATGGAGGTCAGCATCAAGCTGAGTAAACCCTGCTTTGTGGAGGATGCCGGACTTTTCGTGAAAGCCCTCAACGGCTTTCCCGGCCCATATTCCAACTACATCTTTCGCACCATCGGTAATCCAGGAATCCTCAAGCTAATATCTGGCTTTGACGATCGTAGCGCCGAATTTAGGTCGGCAGTAGCGTACTGCGAGCCCGGGAAGGAACCAATGGTGTTTGTGGGCAGGGTTGAAGGTAAGATAGCTGAGGAGGCTAGAGGAACTCTTGGCTTTGGCTTCGATCCCATCTTTGTGCCGCGCGAAGGTGATGGCAGGACATTTGCCGAGATGACGGTATCGGAAAAGAACCTCTTTTCCCACCGCGCTAGGGCAGTAGATAAGTTTTTGAATTGGTTCATAGAAGTGAAAGGGTGAGAAAATGGCAACGAGAAAGACAGGGTTGAGTTTGGGCAGAGGGGCGGAGCTTTCTGCCAGCGAAGTGGAGGGGTTAGTGGTTAAGCTGGGAAAGGAAGGGGTTCCCCCGAGCAAAATTGGCTTGATCTTACGCGATCAGCACGCGGTACCAAATGTCAAAAAGCTCACCGGAAAGAGCGTGAAGGAGATACTGGAAGCCCATGGAATTAAAGCAGAGCTACCTGAGGACTTGGTTAACGTTATCCGGAACGCAGTGAGGATAGCTAGCCACCTCGACCGGAACCCGAAGGATTTCAGGACTAAAAGGTCCCTGGAGAGAGTGGAAGCTAGGGTTAACAAGCTGGCAACTTACTACAAGCGCAAGGGAATTCTGCCCGCGGACTGGAGATATGACAGGGAGAGGGCGGCGCTGCTAGTGCGAGGCTAAAAATAAATTTAGCGGTCAGGAAGAGTAAATCCCGCACCTGATTAAACTCTGCAATTTTGGTTACTGAATTAAATTTACCTATTGAATTTATTTAATTAAGCTAGCGATCTATTGAGTGGGCAAGGATTTTTTGATGACAGCTTTAATCATCCCTTTGGGTGGATAAGGATAGTGTTTACCGCGGTAGAAGTATATTCTACAACCGCACATACATTCTTGCTTGACAAATTGGGTGGTGGTCTTAACACGTTCTGCTAGTTCTTCGCAGGGCAGGCATCTATCCTTTATGGCTTCATCCTGAACGTCTTTGCCATTAATTCTAACCGTGGGCGAACCCGTAAAGCGGTGTTTTTTCGCCTTTTCCTCAGTATCTATTAGAATTTCCTCAAGCTCAGCGTTTACACCGAGTTCGTTCAGGCTTTCTCTCACCAGTTTCTTGGTCTTTAGGCACCAAGGACAATCCATGGTGTATAAGATTTGAACTTTCATAAGATCCCTGAAGTTAATGCTTTCATCAAATTAATAAAAGTTATTACATGTGGCGGCAAAATGGCTCCTGAAGAGCGGTGATCTGGGATGGGAAGGGCGGAGATCAAGAGGTTTCGTAGGGCGTCAGAGGAGGTCGCAGCTTTTCTCAGACCGAGGCTGGATGGTAAGACAAGGGTCAAGGTAGTTTCCCACACAGATGCCGATGGGATTGCCTCAGCAGCGATACTGGCTAGGTGTCTTTACTCCTACAATGTCCCCTTCACCGTCAAGTTGTGGAAACCCCCGAGCGAAGATGACATCGCTCAACTTGGTGCGGAGAACTATGGCCTCTACATCTTTCTTGACCAGGGTAGCGGACAGCTGGATGCAATCAACAAGCACCTGCTGGCGCGGGATAAGGAGGTAATTATAATCGACCACCATCCGGGACATCTGCTAGAGCATCCAAAACTTTCCTGTCTTAATCCTCATAATTGCGGCCTTAGTGGCTCCACCGATGTTAGCGCCAGCGGATCTGTATTTTCAGTTGTGGAGCAGCTTGACCTTCGGTTCAGATCGCTAATCAGTCTGGCGATAGTTGGCGCCATCGGGGATAGACAGGAGCAGCCGTCTGGGTTTACGGGGGTCAACGACACCTTATTGAAGCGCTCGGTGGACCTTGGGTTGGTTCGGGAGAGCGATGGTTTAAGAATGACCAGACGGAGTTTGGTCCCTACGGTTGAGTGCTTGAGGACTTCTATCAGGCCATATCTTTTGGGCCTCTCAGGCAATCTTTCATCGTGTAGTTCATTATTGGATTCTTTGGGCATATCTCACTCTAGCTTAATCTCCGAGCTTGGAGCTGAGATGGAGAGAAGACTTGCTGATGCTATTTTTTCCAAGGTTGGTGCTCAGGCCGTCAAGGAGGAATTTCGCCAGACACTGTGGGGGACAATTTTGACGGCCGCCAATGAAGATTTGGTCGGACCCAAAGAACTGGGAGAATACGCAGCCCTCATCGATGCGTGCGGGAACATGAGGAAGCCCGAGATTGGTTTTGCGTTGGCGGTTGGAGACGGAAGCTACCAAATGGATGCCCTTGGCTTACTCAGCAGCTATCATGAACGGATGCTCGAGGCATTGGGATGGCTGGTCGATAAGTTGGCTTCATTTAAGCTTGCCACCAATTTCCGATACCTTTATGCTGGAAATGCCATCGACTCGGCAATTCTTGGCGAACTGATTTCTCTGGCGATTGAGTCAGCGCTGATTCCGACAGATCAACCAGTCGTTGGTATGGCAGATACAGGAGATGGGTTTGTTAAAATTTCCGGTAGGGTAGCGCCAAGCTCGGTAGCAACGGATGTGAACCTTGGAAAGACGATCGCAAGGGCAGCGGCCGCGGTGGGGGGCTATGGTGGAGGGCACGATGTTTCAGCTGCGGCCCGCATCCCAAAAGATCGTCTGGACGATTTTGTAAGAGAGTTAGACGGCGCAATGGAGAGTGATGGGCCATGAACTACCGTGAACAACTGCAGTTATTGCAGGAGAGAGATTCAGGTTTTGCCAAAGCAGTCGAGCTGATAAAGGAGCTTAGCCGACAGAGAGAGCTGAAAGTGATCAATTTTTCCCACCATGATTTAGATGGCGTTGCTAGTGCCTTCCTCCTGCGGCGAATGTTTCTACAGTTAGGGGCCAAGGTTACGGTAAAAATGCCTGAGCGATTCCGGCTTCTGGAGGAGGATTTGGGTTTTGTTTCGAAGGGAAAGTTTGATTTGCTAGTGATCTCTGACAAGGGGACCTTTGCCTCCTACGGAGACTTTTCCGAAAAGGTAGAAAACATTCTAATCATCGACCACCACACAACCCACGGCAATCCAAAAGGGGCAGTTGTTTTCAATCCTTCGGTGGAGCAACATGTTTCCACCTCAGCTTCATTGATGTGCCACATGCTCGCCACTCAATTGAGCCCGACTGATGAATTCGATGATTTTGTCGCCTTGATTGGCTGTAGAGCGGATTTCACGTTTGACCCTGTTGAAAGAAGATGTGCAGAATTTGTCCAGCCTTTTGTTGAGCGTTCGATGAGAATGTTCCCTCAGCTGTTCAAGACTAGGCTAGGTGATCCCACAATGTATGATTTAGTGGACAGGAGACGCACCGCTTTGATAAATCAGATTGCCGAGGCGCTTCAGGTGGGGACCTTGGCTCATTACTACGGAGAAATTTTGGACGCAGCTGTTTCTGGTCAGGATCTGGTCTTAGACTTTCTTAATGATATAGTGTCAACTAAAAGACCCGCAGAATTTAGGAACCTTGATGATTTTTTGACCATTTCACCACCAGGTAAAATCATTTCCCGTGTTCTGAAGCATTTTCGCTTAGATTGGGAGCAACTAGAGTCTCGGGTACGAGGCCCAATTTTTCTGGGCGAGGTTAGGAACATTGGAGTTTACTTGGTTTTCGCTCGGGAAGTTTCTCGTATGCAGTCTGTCCCGTTTCCGGCAATATTGCCCTATGTCGCATCCACACAGCTAGAACCGCTCAAAAGGGCCTTCGGCCATGGAGGTACGATGATAATCGTGTTTTGCCCGAAGGAAAACGGGGTTCACATATCCATGCGCGGAGGCGGCGGTATAATCGATTGTAGCGGAGTTTGTTCTCAGCTAGCGGATCGGTTGCGACGACTATATCCTGGTCATGCTGGAATCGAAGGGGGAGGACATGCTGATGCAGCCGAGTGTTTTGCTGGTGAATCGGTACCCATGTATTCAGTCATGAGAGAACTTCTCTGGACGATGGCGGAGATTTTTCAGCAAGGGGCCCTGCCCGGAGCTGAGCAGAGTTCCTCCACATTGGTGATGGTATGAAAATGCAAGCCAAGGTTGTCTGCGAGTACAAAAATAGCAAGGTAGCGATGGCGGTGGCCAAGGCTCTCGCACCCGACAATCTTGGACTGTCAAAAGGAATGCTGGTTTCGACGGTATCTAAGGGGAATAAGATGGTTAGTTTAATCGAGCTGGATGGAAAGCTGGAAACACTTTTAGCCACGCTTGACGACCTGCTCGCTTGTACTTTAACTGCCGAAAGCATGTTGTAAAGGAATTATTTTTCACCCCGGATTCAGCTTTCCTCAATTGTAAGTTTTTTTATGAATTACTGGAAAGGATAATCTGAAAATAATAAACTTAGGGTGGTGCTTTGATTAAGGTATTAATCGCCTACGAGTCAAAATATGGCAACACCAAGCTCGTGGCAGAAAAAATCGCCGAGGGGTTGAAAAAAGTATAGGGAGAGCGGCCACAGCTTGCTGAAATAAAGGAGTTGAATCTCGGCGATCTTCATGAGTATGATGCGATCTTCATAGGTTCGCCCAACCATATCGGTGGACCAACGCGCGGAGTCAGAAAGTTTGTCGATGAGCTGGGAAAACAGGGCTTGGAAGGCAAGACTTTCGTCGCCTTTGACACCTATCTTGGCGGTGATTTTGAAAAAGCGGTGAAAAAACTGGAGAAGAGAATAATTGAAAAGATTCCTCGCGCCAAAGTGCTGGCACCAGGGCTTTCGGTAAAGGTTCAGGGCATGAAGGGGCCAGTTTCTGAAGAGGAGCTGACCAAGGCAGTTGAGTTTGGCCGGATGGTTGCAGCCAAGATAAAGTAGGACGGTGGCAAACCGAGGGCAAGCTTTTCATATCCGTTAGATGATTAAGTTTTTGGCGATTAAGTGAGATTTGAACTAAAAGGCAAAATTGTGTTCAGTGGCGACCTCTCCAGGGTAATGGAAGACATAGGCGCCGTTTTCAAGAGTGCTGAAGCTATTCTCATCAAGGGAGCGCCTAAGGGTAAGGAGACTGAGGCGGCAAGGATAATCAGATGGCAAGTAGTTGGAAGTGAACTTGAATTGGAGCTGGAGTCGGGGCGCTATGTTAGGGCACACGATGCGCTGCTCAGGCTCGCCAAGATTTTGGCAACTGAGCTGGGGAAGAAGCATAAGCTGGGTCTCAGGGGGATATCTGCCCGCGATTATCGGATTATTTTACCAATCGCGGAGGCTCCAGCGGAGGCGGTGGATGAGATAAAGAAATTGCCCTACGAGGTGGTCATTAGTGAGTCTTCGGTTGAAATTCACATAAAGGAGCTCACCGAAGCCGATCTAAGAGGCAGAGTAGTTGACAGGCTGGTTTCAATGGTTGAGGAGATCATCTCTCGTGCGTCTGCGAGAGCCGCTGAGCCTAAGGTCGTCAGAGAGGGACCAAAGCGTACACATGCTTTTAAGGAAAACCCCTTTGATGTTGCCAAGAAGCTTGGGTGGATTAGGGATTTCCCTGGTCGCGGCCAGTGGATTTACGAGGAACCTTACGCAAAACTACTCCAAGCGATTGAAGACATTATTATTGAGAAAGTGGCCCGCCCCTTGAAGTTTGAGGAGGTAATGCTGCCCAAGCTCATACCGCTTGAGGTGATGCAGAGGATGCCGGGCTATCTGGATGGGGTCCCTGAAGGCATGTATTATGTTTCTCCACCACCGAGGGATCCAGAGGCCTTTAAGGATTTCAAACAGAAACTCAAGCTCACCAAGCGAGTCCCGATTGAAGAGCTCAAAAAGATACTGAAAGAGCCGGCCTATGTACTGGCCCCAGCGCAGTGTGAGCCCTTCTACGAGACCTTTGCTTTTAGCCACGTTAGAATCGAGGATCTTCCTGTGAAGCAGTTCGACCGAAGTGGCTGGACTTATCGCTGGGAAGGCGGCGGCGTCGAGGGGCTGCTCAGGACTCAGGAGTTCCGCCGCATCGAATTCGTCTTTCTGGGTTCACCGGAAGATGTAGTTTCAATTCGTGACGCGGTAGTTAATCAGAGCATCGAAGTAGTTGACCAGCTGGAGATGGAGTGGAGACTCTTGGTAGCTACCCCGTTTTACATGAGAGAGGGAATTGTCGGCGACGGGAGCAACAGTAGCCAAGTGGCCACGTATGACGTTGAAGTTCTATTGCCATACAATAATAGTTGGCTCGAGATAGGCTCTTACAACGTGCATAAAACCAAGTTCGTGGAAACCTTTAAAATAAAGGAGGTCAAAGGTCGGCAGGTTTGGACGGGCTGCTGCGGCTTCGGGACGAGCCGCTGGGTGGCAGGATTCCTCGCCCAGCATGGTTTTGACCCCTCGCGGTGGCCTGATCCGATAAGAAGACGGGTCGGTTCACTACCACCCGTTCCAAAGGTGGTTGAGTAATGGCGGAGGAAAAAAAGCGAGTGGTGAAAAAAGCTTGGCGGGAGAAGGAGTGGTTTGAGGTAGTGGCGCCGCCGATGTTTGGCAGCCAAAAGATAGGGGAGACGCTGGCGTCTGAGCCCGAGCAGCTGTTGGGCCGGGTATTTGAGACCACGCTGGGGGACCTAATCGAGGATTTTTCCAAGTCCCACATCAAGCTGTATTTCCAAGTCAAGGAAGTCAGGGACAGGCAGGCAGTGACGAAGTTTATCGGGCATGAGATGGCCCGCGACTATATCCGAAGTCAGGTCAGGAGGAGAGCTGGCAAGGTTGACGACATTGCGACAGTGACCACCAAGGACGGCTATAAGATGCGTGTTACCTCAATGGTAACTACGCTTAGGCGGGTGCAGAGCACTAAGCTTGATTTCATCCACAAGGACATGAGAAAAGTGGTTGAGACTAGAGCGGCGGAGAGAACGCTGGACCAGTTCGTTCAGGAGGCGGTGTTGGGGAAACTCTCGGCCGATATTTACAAGGAAGCCAAGAAATATTGTCCTATCCGTCGGGTGGAAGTTTACAAGAGCAAGGTCCTGAGTGAGCCCAGTCCCGCGCAGGTTAAGAGCCAGTAGGTTATTTTTAACTTGGATGGTCCCAATGGGAAGGCTCTTTGGAACCTCCGGAGCGCGCGGGTTGGTGGGGAAACAAATCACACCAAGCCTAGTTATGGATCTGGGGCGGTCACTTGCCTCTCTACTAGGTAACTCAGGGACTGTGGTCGTAGGGAAGGACCCGAGAACCTCAAGCGACCTGATTGAGAGCTGTTTGATTTCCGGTTTGCTTTCAGGGGGTTGTGATGTCAAGCGCTTGGGCGTGGTGCCAACACCAGCGGTTAGCTTCGCCGTTAGAAGTTTGCGGGCAAAAGCTGGCGTCATGATCACCGCCTCTCACAACCCGCCGGAGTACAATGGGGTTAAATTCTTCGACTCATTTGGAATGGCATATACTCCATTGCTTGAGGGCAAAGTTGAACGGATTTACTTTGGAAAAAAATGGCGGCAGGTTTCTTGGAAGGAAATCGGTGAAGTTGAAGATTTAGATATTTTGCCGGATTATATTAGCGCTCTCGTCGGCGCAGTTCAACTTTCTCGGAGTTATAAGGTAGTGGTTGATTGCGGAAACGGGGCGGCCTCCGTCGCGACTCCAGAGCTACTCCGAAGGGTTGGTTGCAAAGTGATTTCGATGAACTCCCAGCCGGATGGTCTTTTCCCGGGGCGGCCGCCTGAGCCCAGCCCGGAGAACCTAGTTGAGCTTGGTCGTGTAGTGAGGTCAACCGAATCCGATTTAGGCATCGCTCATGATGGCGACGCCGATAGGGTGGTCATCATAAGTGAGAATGGTTCAGTGGCTTCTGGTGATGAAGTTCTGGCAATCATGGCTTCAAGTCAAGTCACTAAAAAAGGAGACGTAATAGTTACCACTGTTGATGCCTCTAATGTTGTTGATGAAGTCGTGGCTAATAATGGTGGCAAGGTTGTCAGGACTAAAGTGGGGGATGTCAGCGTTGTAGCCGAAATCAGACGTCGCGGAGCAATGTTCGGCGGCGAGCCCTGTGGGGCATGGATTTTCCCACGATTCAGCATGGCTCCTGAAAGCTTGCTTGGCGCATTGAAAGTTCTAGAGCTTATGGATGTTTCTGGAAAAAAGATTTCTGAGTTATTAGGCCCCCTGCCGAAGTACTACATGATTAGGGAAAAAATCGCTTGCCCTGAGGAACAGAAGGCCAAGTTGATCGACTCGGCTTCTAAAAAGCTGGCGAAAGAATTCAGCGAGAATATCGGGATTCTTAAAATTGATGGTCTTCGCGTGAATCTCTTAGACGGTTGGGTTTTGGTCAGAGCATCGGGTACGGAGCCGTATGTGCGAGTAACAGCTGAGGCAAGAACCCCAGGGCGTGCGGAGGAGATACTAAGTAAAACAGTAAATTTAGTGAAAAAGATAATTTAAACTAAATTTTTATTCTAAAAATGTTAGTAGCGTTTTTCGTCGTTATTTCGGCTAGCCGAGATTCGTCGATTTCCTTCAGCTGCGCTACCGCTTTCAGTGTTTTGAGAATGTGACTCGGCGTGGAGACAATTCCCCGATATTTTACCGGAGAATCTGTTTCAAGCAACAGCCTTTCGAGCGGCACCTCTTTTATCACCATTTGGTGCGCTTTGCTGAACTCAGCAGCAGGAGTTGCCGAGATATAAAATCCCTGTTCGATGATTTCTCGCAGGACATCCAACGGGCCGCTGTACCAATGAAAAACCGCTCTCATGGCTCCAGTACTTTTTACCATCTCAAAAGCTTCGCGCCAAGCCCAGCGGGAGTGGATGATGACTGGTTTATCGTAGTTCTCGGCTAGCTCAAGTATGCGAGCGAAT
>JAWCKT010000001.1:18368-28873 GCA_038851515.1 Hadarchaeum sp. (SeqCode) | reverse complement strand
GTAGTCCCAAAAGTTACGCCTGACTGACTTAAACTATGACCTGAAAACTGATTTGGTGTGGTAACATCGGTAGGAATACAAAACGCCCCAAGAATGTAATCACCGCCTTTAACATCTGGGTCGGAAACAAAAGCAACCGAAACAGCAGTGCCAGAAGTGTTGTCCGAACCCCAAGTCCCAGCCACATCCCAAAGTTTAGTCGTGTTTCTAAACAAATACATCTGCGCCCAGCTTACGTTGTTTGTAGAGAGGCTAATCGTCAACGTTCCGCTCTCGCTCCCAGTAGCTATTTTGTAAAAAGCCCAGAGGCAGGTATTTCCCGTATCAGCACCAAGCGTAGTCCCATAGCCACCCATCCATCCGCTGTTCAAAATCAGCGTCCAACCGCTCGGCGTGGTAACAGAACCAGAGTTTGCCGTTGAGGGCTTCATTCCCACAAAAACCACCAACAAATCTCCAGCCTGTATCCCAGAAGGATAGGCAGGTGCAACAGACGCCCCGTTTTGAGCAGAATAAGCAACAGCACCCGCACCAACATAAGAAATAGTCGGATCCGCAACGATCACCCTCCAGTTTTCGCTCACCGCGCTCCCGCCAACATAGGTCAGCTCGGAGCGGAAGTAATAATTCGTCGGGGGCGTTGTCAGCTGGGGCGACCTTAACACGTAGGATCTGGAAACTGAGTTATCGACGGTGCCCACGCTCCACTCAATTTTGTTGTACTGATTGTCGTAGGCGCTCACGCTGCCGCCGTTCGCATCGAGCACTGCCCATTCATTCGGGAAGTAGTCGATGAGCACCGCGTTTTCCACGGTTGAAGAAACGCTGGCGGTGATTTGAATGTTGACAGGAGAAGCGGGTGGCGCCTTGTGTTGGCCGACCCGATCTCCTGAGAGCCGTCTGTCAAAGGTCACTCCAACGTCGTTGATTGTTACTTGGAAGGGCGCGGCCGCGGCAAAAACCGCGCCGATAATTTCAAACATAAAAAATAACGTGATTAATTTTAGCACCGAACGTCTGGACCTGATAAATTTTAAGTCATAATTTAGTTTATTGAGCGATCTTTTTCCACCGTTTTTGTTTCTTTTTTGTTGATATGTGTTTACAGCACCGAAAAACTTGCGACCTGCTTTTCTTTCGATCTTTCTCCGGTTTCTCCCAATTTTTCTTAAGTTGACATCCTGAGATTTTTTAATACAGGGTCCAACGCGTTCATGTCTTGACTCATTGAAGATGTTTTCGATTTTGCTCCCATCTTGTCTTTTTTTTCTTGTAGGAAAGAGTCCCCAGGCTGGAGATGGCTCTGTCACTAAAAGCCTTCCCTCCAGTGGGGACTCCCCGATTGCCTCGGACGGTCTATGCAAGGGTGCGCACCCTGAGATCCGCTTCCTACGCAGAAAACTCTGTCGGCCGTTTTCTCGGCAAGTTCGGGTAAGGCATATCTTTCGATTGTAGGCGAAAAAATAATAAAGCAGATTGAGGTTTCAATTTATCTTTTTTCTTTCATTTTTCGAAACAACATCCAGATTTATAATTTTCATCTATTGCTATCAAGGATTTTTCTGGTAAATCAATATCTTCATTATTCTAGATCTGTTGTGGGTCGATAGTTTCCAGCTTTATTCAAATCAGCTGTTTAAATTTCCAAGTCGGGTAGCCGATTCTTTCGCCAATTATCGAAAGAGTATTTAGCTCGGGCATCCTAATTTTTTTGAGCCAAATGAGGAAAATTGACCGCGTTTACCGGGAAATCTTGCACCGCTTTTACACCAAGGGGGAGCGCTTCTTCAACCAGAAACAGCTGTCGGAGAGCTGCAGAATCTCGCTGGGAACGATAAATCCCTTCATCAACAAGTTAGAAACCTTTGGGGCGATCGAGCGCAAGCCGCAGGGATTTCGCCTCATCGACCCATTGCGGGCTCTGATTAGCTGGGCGGTCACCCGCGACCTCGCTAAGGACATCACTTACACCACCTTCGTCCCGACCAGCCACATAGAGCTGGAGACCAAGCTGCCGCGCGGCTCGATCCTTACAGCCTATTCCGGTTTCCGGGCTAGGATTGGCTCGGTCCCGGCCGAGTACAACCAGGTCTTCGTCTACGCGGATGAGGAGGAGATGCGGCGGGCCTTCAAGCCCACGATGAGGGAGCGGAAGAACCTAGTTGTGCTTCAACCGGACGAGCACCTGAAGCGGCTGAGCAGCGACGGCGTGGCGCCCTTGGTTCAGATCTATGTCGACCTTTGGCAGCTGGGGAAGCCGGCGAGCCGGTTCGTGGAGGAGCTGGAGAAAGAACTTTCACCAGCGCCCACCCGAGCGTTGGGTGAGGTGGCTAAGGCGCTCAGAATCAAATAGAGTCAATAGCCAATGAACCCCAAGGAGGCTAGATTTTTTCCAATCTATTGATATCACGAACCGTGTCGAAACCTCTATCAAAGGAAATTATTTGCCGGATATCGCGGTCCTTCATCACGGCCACGCTCGTTGCGTCAGCGAAGCTAAGTTCTGGATATTTCTCAAACATGTGATATGCGGCGTTGAAAATGTTCTCGTCGATGAAGATGATTTTAACATGCTCTGAATCCATGATTAATCTTGCCGCTTCCACAGATTGTTTCTTGCCGATTTTTTTCCTGATATAGGTAGTTACCTCGCTGAAGATCAGATCAGTAATAATGGCTTTCCCTTGAGCGCCAGACAATATTGATTTTAATACTGGCACCGCCTCTCGATGGTGTTTGTCCTTAGGATTGGAGGCCGCAATCCAGACACCAGAATCAACGAGATACATTATGTTCCTCCATAAACGACGGCATCTATCTCAGCGGTTGCGTCTGCTTTCATCTTTGTTGGAAAAGCGCCAATTAATTTCAATAGCGGCTCGGGGCCACCTTTTTTTCGGACTCTCACGTAAATTTCATCACCAATTAAGGTCCAAATAACAGTATCTCCTGGGCCGATACCAAACTTTCCGCGTATTTCTGCAGGCAGCACTGTTTGAAAACCGCTTGATATTTTAGTCTCTATTTTCGCAGCCATAATCAATTCCTCAAAATGAGTTAGCATTTTTCAAAGTATTTATACTTTTTTCATATTTTAGCCAATACCGCTAGGACATCGTCAGCGATTGCTATGGGCAGCTTCTCCCTGTTCTTTGGAGATATCTCGTAAATTTTGACATCGGCGCGGGATTTGATCTCACCGATGAAGCCCGTCGTGGTTCTTTGGTGGATTACAGCCACCAGGGGCTTTGGCGAGTCCAGCGCCGAGAGAACTGCCCGCTTGAAACCTTGGCTGTGGAGTTCCATGGGCGCGATCTCGTCGATGGCAACGAAGTCGGCCTCCTTTAGGGCTCGCTCGATTGCCGCCTGGCTCAGCTCGTCCACGTTGGCCACATTGACCCGATATTTGCTGACCTGTGGGCCGTGGGGTTGGTTTACGTGCGCCAGGATGCGCTCCTCTCCCGTCATCAGGTCGATTATCTTGAAGCCGACCCTAGTGCCCCTTTCCCTAATTTCGGGACAGTAGATTCCGCCGACCTTGAAGCCGCGCTCGCGCAGGATCGACACGGCCCGCCCCAGAACGGTGGTCTTGCCGCTGCCGGGAGGCCCGGTGATGAGAAAGTTGTTAGGCATGGGTGTATCAATTCTAGTTAAGGTAGGACTTAATTAACACGGTTGCGGTTTTTTGCCTTACGCGTCCGTTAACTGTTCATGGCATCGGTTGTGAGACGGTAGCTGAAGACTTCCGACCGGCTAAACTCTGGCCACCAGAATGACATCCTTCACTGAACTCTCCTGGAACTCGTACTGCGCAATCAGCCGCCCGATTTCGTCAGGGACTTCAACCACGTAGATTACCTGAAGGGGGTAGTGGCCGAGGTTGGCTTCGAGGCAGCGCTGCACGACCTCAGCCCCGTAGTCCTCCCAGTCAATGTTCTCCGCTACATCGCTGCCTGCGGAGAGCGCCTTCAGCGCCTCCCACACGTCGGTCGAGTAGGACTCCATCGTCGCCCCCTCAGAAAGTACCCAGGCGATGCGGGCGATGTCAGTCTGCGAGTAAATCACGGCGCGAACCACTGCGTTGAACCACAGGTTCTCCATGACGCTGGTGGCGACATCATAGACGTAGATGTTGACCCTAATCCCGGCTCTGAGCGTTGGCGTCCTCTGAAAGACATCCAGAACGGGAACCTCAACCGTGCCAAGCTCTTCAAACTTCAGCTCTCGTAATCCCTCCCAGCCCAGCCCGGCGATATAGCTCCGCGCCTCCTCCTTGGTCAGGTAGCCGCCGGAGGTCGCCCCGCCGCTGAACATGGCTAAGTTGTCACCGAGTTGGCTCAGCTCCGCGCTGTGCAGGCTTCTCCAGACCACCGTTGCCCTTTCGTTGATCTCCGCTCGGCAGGCCTCAAGCTGGGTCAGGGTGGTCTTGGAGTTGACCTCGGCCACCATCGTTTGCCTGAACTCGGCCAGCTCCGCTGTGGCCATCTTCCCGGCGCCCCCGTCCGCCGAGTAGTAGGTGCCCTCAGCGGCCGTGGCTACCAGATCCAAGAGCTCCCTCCTGAGCTGCTCCACCTGAATGGCCGCGTTCACCTCGACTAGGATAGCCTGCACTTCCGCGACCGAGCCCGCCCTCTGAACCCGTGAGGAGCAGTCGAGGGCCTTGGTGGTTGCCGCCTCTGTCCCGATGGACATCAGCCCGTTGATTCGGTCGAAGGCTGCCAGCTTGACAGCGTTCAGCTCCTCGGCGGCGGGTTTGGCGATGAAAAAGTAGTAGATTCCGAGGGCTACCAGCCCTATTATCAGGAAGACCACCGCGGCCCCAACGATGGGTCTGGCATCGATTTTCCTCACGATGGAACCACCAACCAAAGGTAGTTGAAGAGAGAGGGTTATTTAAAATCTGAGTTTCAGATGGACAAACAATTCCTGCGTGAAAAGATCTGGCGGGAGCTCGAGGCCAGCGGGGCAGCGGCTTTTCCCAAGCCAATCAGGGGCCGAATTCCCAACTTCGTGGGCAGTTCGGAGGCAGCCCGCAGGCTGGGCTCGTTGCCGGCCTATCTCTCAGCCAAGTCCATTTTTGTGAACCCCGACGCCGCGCAGCTGGCCGTCAGGGAGATGGCACTGCGCGGGGGAAAACAGCTGCTGATGGCAACACCGAGGTTGAGCCATGGTTTCATCATGATTGACCCGGCCAAGGTCGTCGATTTCAGGCAGGCGGCCAGCATCGGCGGCGCCTTCAGGCACGGCAGAAAGGTGAGCCCCCGCGGTCTTAAGGTGGATTTGATCGTGGAAGGCTCGGTGGCGGTGGACAGGATGGGTGGCAGGGTGGGAAAGGGAGGAGGTTATGGTGATCTTGAGTTCGCCATTCTGCGTGAGCTGGGCGCGGTCACCGAGGAAACACCGGTGGTGACCACGGTCCACCCGCTGCAGATAGTTGCTCGGGTGCCGATGGAAGCGCATGATGTCCCCGTCGACTACATTATGACTCCAGATCAGATCATCAAAACATCGCGCCATTATCCCAGGCCTTCTGGAATCGATTGGGACCTCCTCCCCGCCGATGCCCTTAAGCAGATACCGCTCCTTGCTGAATTGAGGAAAGAATATGATCATGGGTGTCGATGAGGCGGGTCGAGGTCCGGTGCTCGGCAACATGGTGCTCTGCGGGGCACTCTTTGACCAGAGGACCTTGGAGGAACTCAGGGCCATCGGGGTCAGGGACTCTAAGCAGCTCAGCCCCCGCAGACGGGAAATTCTCGCCAAGGTCATCGCTGAGAAGGCCAGAGGACTGGAAGTAGTCGAATTTACGCCTAGCGAGATAGACGATTATCGCCTGGTGAAAAAGATCAACCTTAATGAACTTGAGGCGAGGACATTTGCTGGGATGATCAACCGCCTCAAGCCAGAGCTCGTTTACTTGGACTCGCCCGACCCCAACCCGAAGCTGTTCGAGCGAAGGGTCAAAAAATACCTCAATTTTGCTCCGAGGATTGTGGCCGAGAACTTCGCCGACCAAAAATATACCGCCGTGGCCGCGGCCTCGATCGTCGCCAAGGTGAGACGGGATCAGCGCCTCGCCGAGCTGCGCCAGCGCTACGGGGACCTAGGTTCAGGATACCCCGCCGACCCCGTCACCATCTCCTTCCTGAAGAGGTGGGTTAAAGATCACGGCAGCCTTCCTGATTTTGCCCGAAGATCTTGGGAAACCGCGAGGAGAATTGAGGAGGAAATAAAGCGAGGAAAGAGCTAGTACTCGATGCCCTTTCTGGCTGGTATGCCCTCCCTGGCCGGGTGTTTGACGTCCTCAATCACCGAGACAAAGTCGGCCCGGTCGATCAGCGCTCTTGGTGCCCTCCTCCCAGTTAGCATGACGACGGTGGACGGCGGCACTTTGTCCAGCAGCTTGAGCACATCCTTGACCTTGATCAGCCCGAAGGCGGCGGCTAGGTTTACCTCGTCCAGCACCAGCAGCTTTGGCTTTTTCTTCAGGGCCTTTCTCGCAAATGCCAGCCCCTCTTCCGCCAGCCGCTTGTCTTCTAGGGACGGATTCTTCGGGTCAACAAATTCCTTGCGCCCGAACTGGTAGACCTCACATTCTGGAGCCAGCCTCCGGCAGGCCTTCACCTCTCCGATATCCTCCCAACCTTTCATAAACTGGATGATGATGACCTTGTAGCCGTGCCCGATGGCCCGAAGCGCAAAGCCAAAGGCGTTGGTGGTCTTGCCTCCCCCCTCACCCGTGTAGAGGTAGACCAACCCCCGCCTCTTTCTAGTAGCTTTCTTCGCCACCGGGATGTCCCCCTGAATAATTCAACTCAGCTTTAACGAACTTCTCCTCAGGTGGGATCAGCGCCGACTGTGGAGAGAGCGAGAGGACTTGTTTCGCCTTGCTCCCATACCTGTAGACGGTAATTCCCTTGCATTTTAGTTCATGGGCCAAGAGGAAGGCCCGCTTCACCTCTTCAGGCGTGGCCTCGGTGGGCAGGTTTATCGTCTTGGAGACTGCGTTGTCCGTGTACTTTTGAAACACCGCCTGCATCCTCACGTGCCACTCGGGTGAAACATCGAAGGCGGTGACGAAGACCCTCCTGACATCTTCCGGGATCTCCTCAACACCCTTTATCGAGGCCACCCGGGACAGCTTCACCATGAGCTCTCGGCTGTAGAATCCCCTCCTTGTGGCAATCCTCTGGAAGGTCTGGTTGACTTCGATCAGCTGGATGCCGCTCATGACGTTCCTGATGTAGGCGACGGCGAAGAGGGGCTCGATGCCGCTGGTGGTACCGGCGATGATGCTGATGCTTCCTGTGGGAGCGATCGTTGTCACGGTGGCGTTTCTCAGGCATCTGTAGCCGCGCTTCTCCCAGACGCTGCCGGGAAAGGCAGGGAATGATCCCCTTTGCTCGGCCAGCTCGACGGACATCCGGCGCCCCTCCTCAGAGATGAACTTCATCACCTCGTCGGCCTTCTGCAGCGCCTCCTCAGAATTGTAGGGGATGCCCAGCTCGAGTAACATCTCGGCAAAGCCCATCACCCCTAGGCCGATCTTTCTGGTCAGCCTAGTCATCCTCTCGATCTCTGGGATTGGATACCTGTTGACGTCAATGACATTGTCCAGAAAATGTACGGCGTTTCTAACGGTATTTTTCAGCCTCTCCCAGTCTACTTCTCCATCCTTTATCATCTTGGAGAGGTTGATGGAGCCCAAGATGCAGGACTCATAGGGCAAAAGAGGCACCTCACCACAGGGGTTGGTGGCTTCGATCCTCCCTAAGTGCGGCGTCGGGTTGTGTCGGTTGATTTCATCCAGAAAGATCAGCCCGGGATCCCCTGTCTTCCAAGCCATGTTGACGATCAAATCGAAAACTTCTCTAGCCTTCAACCTCTTCTCAGCAAGCCCAGTCCTGGGATTTATCAGGTCATATTCCTCGTCTTCCTTGACAGCCTCCATAAAGGCGTCCGTTACCCCAACCGAGATGTTGAAGTTTACCAGGGCGTTCTCCTTGACCTTCGCCGTGATGAACTCGAGGATGTCCGGATGGTCAACCCGTAGGATTCCCATGTTGGCACCCCGGCGTTTTCCCCCCTGCTTGATCACATCGGTGGCCACGTCGAAGACCCTCATGAAGGAAACCGGACCGCTGGCCACCCCCTTGGTCGACCTGACGATGTCGCCCGCGGGCCTCAGCCTGGAGAAGGAGAAGCCGGTGCCGCCGCCCGATTGATGGATGAGCGCCATTGTTTTCAGGGAATCAAAAATTCCAGCCATAGAATCCTCAACCGGGATGACAAAGCAGGCAGCCAGTTGCCCCAGTGGCGTTCCAGCGTTCATTAGGGTTGGGCTGTTGGGGAGAAACTCCAAGTTGACCATCATACGGTAAAACTTCTCCTCGGTTTCAGCCAGATTGGTTGAACCATAGAGTCCATCGGCCGAAGCCACGGCCTTCGCCACCCTGCGGAAGAGCTGCGAAGGAGTTTCGGTGATGTTGCCCTGCTCGTCGCGCAACAGATAGCGGCGCTGGAGCACCCGGATGGCGTTGAGGTTTAGCTTCAGGTCATCGCTCACGCCCAGCAGCGCTTTGGCGGCCCTCAGCTCCGCTCTCTGCTGCCGGTAGAGGATGTAGGCCCTGGCGACCTCAGCGTAACCGTTCTTGATCAGGACCTCCTCAACGATGTCCTGTATATCCTCAACACCCGGTATCTTGCCGGCGAACTTTCTCTCCAGGATCTGCGTTACCTGCCCAGTAAGCTGTTTGGCGATTTCTCCATCTCCGGTGCCGGTAGCGTTGAAGGCCTTGAGGATGGCGTTGGCAATCTTCTCACCCTCAAAGGGAACCACCCGACCGTCCCTCTTCCTGATTTTCTCAATTCCCGCCATCAAAACAGCCTCGGAAGCCCCACACCAGATTTATCATTACTTAGCTATTAAATCCAACACCGATTGGCCCGAGAAGTTGGCCCCCGATGTCCCTGGCACAACTAACCAGCGAGCTTCATCAACTGTCGTCCCGACGCGCTTCGCTCGCCAACCCTCGATGGCAGGTTTTTCTCGGGGGCCGTGTCCACCTGTTCCGCACCAGGGTTGGCTTCAAGATCATCGCGTTAGACGATCCCGCCAATAGCTCTCTTAAGGACCCAATTTGGCGCGTCTGTCGGTGGACCCGCTCGAGTGTTGCCGCGATGATGCACCGGCGATCACGGTCTCACGCCAGCTCTCGATTCCCGCGGTCTATCCCTTCATTGCAGTTAAATATCTTCTCTTTAAAGATAAAAATTTACGAGTAGCTCAGAAAAGCACATTTTTTCGACGGAATTTAAAAAAGATGGGTTTTTATTCGGGCTGAAGTAGAGTTAAGGGATGATAAAATATGGCGAAGAAGGCTCAATATGTGATCATCGCCGGTGGGGGCAGGGTGGGTTCACATCTAGCCAAAATACTCGAGCCCAGCGGCAGGGACATCGTGATCATTGAAAAGGACCACGAGGTTTGCGAGAAGCTGTCCTCCGAACTCAACGCCTTGGTCATCTGCGGCGACGCCACCGACAAGAAGACTTTAGAGGATGCCAAGATCCAGATGGCAGACGTCTTCGTCGCCACCACCGGAAGCGATAACGAGAACATAGTCGCCAGTCAGCTAGCCAAGTACACCTATAAAGTCCCTTTGGTCATGGCGCGCGTGGAGGACATGGATCGGGCGAAGATGTTGCGTGGCATGGGAATAGATCTTATCGTAAGCCCCTCCCACGTTGCTTCACTTGTCTTTGAAAACGCGATAGCTCTGCCCAACACAACTTCGATACTAGTTTCGGAGACCATCACCAGAGCTGTTGAGGTCACCATTCCCGGTGACTCAAAAATTCTGGGGAAGAGGATCAGGGACCTCAATCTGCCGCTGGAATGCGTCATCGCCGTTATCTACAGGGCGGGCAAATTGATACTGCCACATGGGGACACGGTGATGAAACCCGGTGACATCGTCGCACTAATAGGTAAGGAGGACGCCATCAAGAAAACGGTAGAGATTTTGAAGGGATGATCGTGGGGCTGAGGGAAGTTAGCCTTCGAGAATTCTTGAAAAAAAACTTTGATTTTATCACAGGTCTGCTCAGTGAAATCGGTTTAATCGTGCTAGTGTTATTGTTGTCCTTTGCCCTGAGTCTGCTGGCCTTTACCCTTTGGCCCTGAGCTGAGGTGTGATGGTGTTAACACCGCTGACGAAGATGGATCTGAAGATAATTGGCTTCAACCTCAGCAAGATAAGTTACGTTACTGGCTTTGTCCTCTTCTTACCCATCATCGTGGCGGTTTCATACAGCGAGTTCGATAATATTCCTTACTTTTTAATCGGCTCAGCGGTGTCCTTCATCTTGGGCAGCATCTTGTATCACTTTCTATATACTCAGGAGGAAATGGAGCTCAAGCATGCTCTAGTCATGGCCGCCATCGCTTGGCTCTTTGCACCGCTTCTGGCCAGCATTCCCATCTGGCTTTCCAACAGCACGGC
>JAWCKT010000001.1:2793-18358 GCA_038851515.1 Hadarchaeum sp. (SeqCode) | reverse complement strand
TTTGTTAGACGCCTGCTTTGAGGGCATCAGCGGCTTCACTGGAACTGGTCTCACCCTAGCACCGGACATCGATCACATGTCCCGCAGCATCAACTTCCTCAGGCACTTTCTCCAGTTCATGGGTGACGGCATCGGAATCATCGTCATTTCTCTCTCGATTTTGGGTAGAACGGAGATGAGCTCGGTGCTCGCTTTCAGGGGAGAGGCCAAGGAGGTCGGGATTAGGCCCAGCATCGTTCGCACCTCAAGGATAATCATCGGCATCGGTGTGATGTTTTTGGCCTTGGGCACGGCTTTGTTCACCATCGCTGGCATTCAAGAGGGTCTGGAACCTGGCCAGGCTTTCTTCGACGGCCTTAACCATGCCATGACTGGTTATGCCACCGGCGGCTTTACCGTTCATTCCCAGAGTCTGCTTTATTACCACAGCCTTTGGATCGAGGTGGCCGCCATTGTGATCATGATCATCGGGGCGCTCAACTTCAACCTGCATTATGCCGTCTTAGGAGGCAAGAGAAGCGAGATTCTGAGGAATATGGAGGTTCGCATCCTAATGTTTGTGATGCTAACCTTTGGTTTCCTTGTTTCGGCGAATCTGATGACAGTTAAATTGTACCCCACCGTTGAGGCTCTGTTTAGGAAGGGATTCTTTCAGGTAATCTCCGCTCAGACCACCACCGGTTTTCAGACGGTTTCTCCCGTGCACCTGATGTTGGTTTGGCCCGTTTTTTCAATATTGGTTCTGTCGGTGGCGATGTTGCTTGGAGGTTCAGCTAACTCCACCTCAGGAGGCATTAAGATGCTCCGGCTGGGGGTGCTGCTGAAGTCGCTAGTGAACGAGATCAAGCGCTCGCTGCTCCCGCGGACAGCGGTTGTGGGTGGTTCATTTCACCATGTGGAGGAGACGCCACTCACGGACAAGATCATTCGTGGTGCAGCGGTTATCTCAATGGGTTACCTAATCCTCTTCTCTTTTGGCACGATGATCACGGTTCTTCACGGGTACAGCCTGGAGGACTCAATGTTTGAAACCGCCTCGGCGCTGGGAAACGTTGGGTTGAGTTCTGGAATCACTGCACCGTCCATGCCCGCGCTGCTCAAGGTCACCTACATGTTCCTGATGTGGGCGGGTAAGCTCGAGGTGATCGCGGTGTTCGTCCTCATTGGCTTTATCCTCTTGGGACTCAGGAGAGGCATTAAATGAAAAGGATTGTTTTCCTATTCCTGCTGCTGTTTCTGCTGGCGCCACCAGCTAGAGCGGAGAAGCTGATGGAGTTCATCAATGAACCGGTTAACTTTGATGGGAGGCAGGTCTCGTTCATGGGTGAGGTTGTCGGTGTGATGATCAGGGGAGATCAAGCTTGGGTTAATATATACGATAACGGTCTCGCCATCGGAATCTGGTGTGAGGCGGAGTGGGTAAAGAACATTTCCTTTGTTGGCGATTATACACACCGAGGAGACACGGTCGAGGGGGTCGGGATTTATCATATGGCATGTCCAGAACATGGCGGTGACATGGACATTCACGCCCTTTCTTTGCTGGTTGTAGAAAAAGGACACACGATAGAAAGACCGCTGAACACGTTGCTGGTTTTGCTCAGCGTCGTCATCGCCTTAGCGGCCGTGATTTTATCCTATTATCTGTGGCACATCCGGAAAGAGTTGGGGAAGAGGACACCCTGGCCCTTTTATTAAATTTCAAAATCTTAGTTTGGTGAGCCGGGTTGGTCAAGACGCTGATAATCTGTGAAAAGCCAGCCGCAGCGGCCAAGATAGTTGAGGCTCTGGCGAGAGGCAAAGCCAAGTCGGGCCAGCTCAACGGAGTTCCTTATTACGATTTTGAACTCGATGGTTGTCGCGTGACCGTAGTTCCGGCACTGGGCCACCTCTTCGTCCTCAAGAACCTAAAGCCACTGCGTGACTATCCCTTCTATGATGTAGGTTGGGTGCCGGCCTATCTCGCCGACCGGAGGGCGAAAAGGGCCAAAGCTTTTATCGAGGCTATTGGTGAGCTAGCCAAGGAGGCCACGGAGTTCATTAGTGCCTGTGATTACGACGTTGAGGGCAGCGTCATCGCGGCCAACATCCTGAGATACATCTGCGGCGAGGAGGCTCTGGGAAGGGCTAGGCGGATGAAGTTCTCCACTCTCACCGCAGAAGACCTGCGCCGGGCCTACGAGCAGCTAATGCCGCGACTTGATTATGAGCAGATCGAGGCAGGTGAAGCCAGACACATGCTTGATTGGTTCTGGGGGATGAACCTTTCGCTGGCGATGAGCATGGCGGTTAAGCTCGCGGGACGAGGCTATGTCAAGCTGTCAGCTGGGCGCGTGCAGACGCCAACTTTGAGGATTCTGGCGGATCGTGAACGTGAGATTAAAGCATTTAAACCCGAGAACTTCTGGACGGTCAATCTCGTCATCAGGTTGAATGGAGCGGAAGCGGTGGCTGAACATGCGAGTGGGCGATTCTTCGACAGGTTGAGTGCCGAACGGGTGCAGGTGGCGAGTCGTGGCAAACCAGCGAGAGTTTCTTCTATCCAAAGGCACCAACACCAACGTTCACCTCCCGTTCCCTTCAGCTTGGGTGACCTGCAGTTAGAGGCCTATCGCTGTTTTGGCTTTTCTCCGTTGCGCACCCAGCAGATTGCTCAGGACCTTTACTTGGCCGCCTTGATAAGCTACCCGAGGACGGACAGTCAGAAGCTGCCTCCTTCGATAGATTACCGGCGGATAATGGAGCAGCTTGGTTTTATCTCCGAAGATTACAGAAAGATGGCCGAGGAAATATTTTCCCTGCCCGAGCTGAAGCCAAATGAGGGCAAGAAGACAGACCCGGCTCATCCGGCGATTTATCCCACCGGGCAGAGGCCGGAGAACCTCACGGCACCGCAGCGGAAGCTCTACGATTTGATCGTGCGGAGATTCTTTTCTGTCTTTGGTAAGCCCGCGCTGGTGGAGAGCCTGAGGGTTGAGGTTGAAGTCGGTGGTGAGAAGTTTATCCTGCGCGGGCGCAGGGTTCTGGAGGAGGGGTGGCTGAGATTTTACGGTGATTACAGTCCCGCTGAGGAAATCATGCTTCCTGAATTGCGGGAGGGCCAGCTCTTGGAGGTCAAGGAGGTGAGAGTGGAGGAAGGACAGACCCAGCCTCCTCCCCGGTACAACCCGGCCTCAATAGTGAAGAAGATGGAGGAAGTAGGGATTGGAACCAAAGGCACACGTGCGCAGATACTTCAAAACCTTTACGAGCGCGGATACATCACCGGCAGACAGATCACCGTCACCGATCTCGGGATGCAGGTGATAGATTCCCTCACCGAATATTGTCCTGAGATTACCAGCGAGGAACTTACCGCCGAGTTCGAACGCGAGATGGACGCCATTCTGGAAGGAAAGAGAACTAAGGAGGAAGTCGCTGAAAAGGCGCGCGCTGAGCTCGATCGGATCCTTTCTAAATTCAAACAGCATCAGTTGGAGATAGGAAAGAAGCTGGCGGATTCCTACCGCGCCGCCCGCATGAAGCAGCGAAAGCTGGGCAGGTGCCCCAGCTGCGGCGGTGATCTGATGGTGGTGGTTTCGCGTGCCACCCATAAGCGATTTGTCGGTTGCTCCAATTACCCCAAGTGTCTCAATTCGTTTCCACTACCGCAGGTCGGGACGATCCTCCCGCTGGGAGAAACCTGTAAAATCTGCGGGGCTCCTATGGCTCAGGTCGATCGTACCGGATCCAAGTCTTACCGGATGTGCTTGAATCCAAAGTGTCCATCAAAGGCAGTCAAGTAATTTGGATTATTACTCCTGGTTTTCCCGTTTCTCGCGAGCCCGGGTTGCGGAAAGTTTTTGTTGAAAGAGAACAAAATACTAAACAATGAATGAAATTTCATTGTGCGTGAGCTCTCAGACTCCCTTGGTGAGGTTCAGCACCGATTACGAGGAAATTCTGAGAAAGCGCGGCCTTAAAGGTGGACCGTTAGATATTTACAACTTTACGGAAGGCGAGGATTACACCTTCACAGCCGGCGGAGTGACTAGAATGGTTTTCCCGCTGCTCAGGCAGATGGTTGGTCAGGGTCTTCTAAGGGACCCACATTGGATTTCTCTCAATCCAATAGCACCAGAAACGATCACCGTGGGCAAGATAACGCTGAAACACGTGCGAATTGAAAGGGAAAGAATGGGCGGTTATGGTCAAGCGAAAGAAACTATCTGGAAGGCCCTGCACGGTATCCAGAAGGAACCGGTAAATTCGCTCTTCTGGCAGGAGGAATTTGTTGATTACAACTACTACAACAGGGTCTGCAGTGAACTCATCACCAGGCTGGATGAAAAAAATGATTTTGACCTGTTTTACATTCATGATTTTCAACAACTACCCTTGGCCCAAATGCTTCACACACTGAAGCCGAAGATTTTTAGATGGCACGTGCCCTTTGAGGAGTCTTTGATCCCTGAGGCTTGGAGGCAGTCGCTGGCATCATGGTTTAACGAGTACGATGTGGTGGTTGTTAGCTGCAAAAGATATCTGGAGTCGCTGAAAAAGTTTGGATACGGTGGAGAGGCACATTATATCTATCCCTATCTTGACCTCAGCGCCTACAGGAAGCCAAGCCCTGAGGAGGTTGAGAACTTTGATAAAAAGTATGGGATAAACCGGGAGGACAGGGTCTTACTGGTGGTAGCTAGGATGGATCCCATGAAAGGTCAGGACCGTGCGATATCAGGATTTGCTGAGGTGGCAAAATGTTATCCTAACTTGAAGCTGGTCTTAGTTGGCGATGGAAGTTTCTCCAGTTCCAAGCAGGGACTCGGGCTTTCCAAGGCGGAGAAGTGGCTGGCTGAGCTGAGGGAATTGGCCAAGAGCTTGGGTCTGGAGAATAGAGTTATCTTCACCGGCCATTTGACCCACGCCGAGCTTCAGGCAGCTTATGAGAGATGTGAGCTGACTATTTTGCCATCAGTTCTAGAGGGATTTGGTTTAGTGGTCATCGAGAGCTGGCTCTACAAGAAACCTCCAATCGTCAGCGCTAATGCAGGGATTTCCGAGCTGATAAAACACGGAGAAAATGGTTTGATCTTTAATCCAAATGATCCAGCAGATCTCGCAGATAAGCTTTTTTACTTGCTATCAGACCAGAACCTTTCGCGAATCCTCGGCGAAAATGGTTATAATTCTTCAAGAAAATGTTCTCTTGAGGAAGGGGTAAAAGCAGAGTTTGAGTTGATGCGAAAATTGGTTGGATTTGAGGAAAATATGGTGCTTGGAAATGAACCTAAATGACCTGATATTGGAGTTAGCTATTTTTGTTGCCATCTTGCTGGGTACCTTTTTGGCCGCTAAAATTTTCAGCCTAGTGGTCCGCGGCGTGTTTAGAAATTGGGTGCCAGCAGTGAGGTCCCATTTTCAAAGGTTGGTCTCCATCACCATCTGGGTCATCGGCCTGATCTTCGCCTTCCAGCAGCTGGGTCTTCGGCTGGATTTTCTACTTTTAATCCTAGGATTGATCGGAATTGGCGTGCTGATAGCGGTTAAGGACACTCTTATGAATATCGGTGCTAAATATTTTTCTGACGTCTATGTGCCGTTTAAGGTTGGGGACATCATCAAAGTTGCTGGTAGCACCGGAAAGGTCATTGAAATAAATCCAATAACGACAGTTCTGTTGACAAAAAATGAAGAGCTGGTGTCCATCCCTAACTCACTTTTTCTCAAGGAAAAAATGAGGAACATCACACCCCACGTCTGGAAGGAGATATTGGTTCCGATAACTATCGGCAGCGGCATCGATTTGCCCCAGTTCGAGAGCGAGGTGCTGAAGGCATGTAATAAAATCAGAAAATATCTTGATGAACGCTTTCCACCGGTTTTAACGGTTAAGAGCAGGAACCAAAGATCGTTGAGCTTAGTTTTGGCCTTGATGGTGAAGGAACCAGATAAGAAGAACGAGATCATCGATGAGATCAATAGGAAAATTTCCGAGATAGAACAGAAAATGGCACGAAAAACATAACCTTTGTCCAAAAAACATCGATTAATATAGCTGGCCGAGTTGGTCTCAGTCCTGTGTTTTATCCTTCAAGTATACTGTCCTTATTGGGAAAGGTATCACGATGCCCTCTTCTCGATATCTTTTGTGAAGGGCCTTGATGAATTCGTGTGTTATCCTGTGTCTATCCGTGTATTCCTTGGCCCGAAGGATCACCGTGAAGTTTATGCTGAAGTCGCTGAAGGTGTGGTATCGAATAAAAGGCTCGAATTCAGGCACTCCTCCCTTCACGTTTTTCATGATTTCCCTGGCCACCTCGATAGTTACCCTTTCCACTTTTTCCAGATCGCTGTTATAGCTCACCCCCACCTGAACTAGGACCGACATTTCCGGTGTTGGTTGATAATAATCGACGACAATGGATCCTGCCATTTTAGAGTTGGGCACGGTGATAATGTTGTTCGAAAGTTCCCTGATCTTGGTGCTTCTCCAGCCGATGTCGACCACGTAGCCCTCTTGACCGGTTTCAAGCTTGACGTAATCTCCGACCCTGAAGGGTTTATCCGTCATCAGGTACATCCCAGAGAAAAATTGTGACAGGGTTTCTTGGAGAGCAAAGGCGATTGCTATGCCGCCAATGCCCAAGCCAGCAACAAGGGCGGTAACGTCTATGCCCAGCCCGTTAAGGATGAGGATGAAGGCGATAAAGTATACCACGGCGGCCGCTGTTTTTGACAGAATTGGAACCAAGCTTTTCAAGTTCGGTCGGGTTACCCCATAATGCTTCATTATCCCGGTTATTACCCTAACAGCCGCAATTGTCGCGATTAGTACTATAAGCACGTAGCTGATGATCGGAAGATACTGCTCGATCGTTTCCCGATAAAATGGAACCCGAGTTGAGGCGAACCTTATCCCGACAATCAGAAATATCAGGACGATGGGCGTTTTGATGGCGCCGAGGATAATATCATCCAACTCAGTCTTTGTTCTTCGCGCCAACCTAGCAATATAGAAGCTGAGAATGATTCTCAAGACATATCCGCAGGCGAACACGCCCACTAAAATCAGGAGGGGTTCCAGAATCTGCCAGATTTCTTCCAAGGCCATCGAGGCACCTTTTTCACCGATGCAAAATAAATTATAGTTTGCAAGATATAATCTTAATGGCGTGCTGTTCGATATGAGACATCTATGGAATATTTTGGACTCTTTGAAGAAAAATTCTGACTTGTTTTGGTTTCTGGACTACGATGGTGTCTTAACCCCGATTGTTTCAGATCCGGAGAAGGCGATCCTAGATCTGGAGATGAGAAAGTCGTGGTTATAAGCGGCAGGAGACTTCAGGAGTTAAAGAAACTGGTCTCGGTTGGAAAGATATGTTACGCAGGCAATCATGGCCTTGAGATAAGCGGGTCGGGGGCAAGTTTAGTTTTGCCCGGGGCCAAACGTGTTCGCCCCGTAGTTTTAAAAATGTGTCGGGAACTTCAGAAAAGGCTGCAAGGCACAGCCGGCGTGATCGTCGAAAACAAGGGATTAACGGCTAGCCTCCATTACCGTAATGTGGCACCAAAGGAGTTTGTCAAGGTTAAGAAAATTTTTGAAAGCGTCGTCCATTCCTATGTTAAATCCGGTTCGTTCAGGATAATCAAGGGTAAAAAGGTCTGGGAAATAAGGCCTAGTCTCGATTGGAATAAGGGGATGGCGGTTGATTGGATAATGAAAAATTTTGATCCAGAAGGGAAACTTTTACCCATCTATCTCGGTGATGATAAGACCGATGAGGATGCATTCCGGACGCTCAGGGGAAGGGGAATAACCGTTATGGTGGGGAAATATTGTCAGAGGTCAAATGCTGAATTTTATTTGCGGGGAGTCCAAGAGGTTAAAATTCTTTTGAGAAATTTCGCCCGCGGCAACTCGAAATTTGCGTCGGTTTCCACGCGTTTGTAGCCTTCCAGCAGTAGAGTTTATTTCATTTTTTCACCGATGAGACCGAAGTGCGCCAGCATCGCCTCAAGCTGAATCCTCTCGTTGGCCCCTTGCACCAGTCTGAAGGAGAACTCCCCGATCTTGTCCAGAATTTCCACCTTGATGTTCTCTGGCAGCTTTAGATTGAAGACCTCCCGATGAACCTGTTCAATGACATCCTCGCCGGCCAGCCCCCTGTCGATGAGCAGCTCCTGCAGCTTTGTCCTGGCCTCTTCAAATTTTCCAGAGAGAGCCAGCTCCAGCATCTGTCTGACTTCCTCAGGCTTCGCTGCCGCGCTGACCTCATAGACGGTCTTCTCGGTTACCTTCTTGCTCAATGCCGCGGCAGCCTGGAGGATGTTTATGGCTTTCCTGAGATCACCCTCGCTCAGGTAAGCTATCGCTTGGACGGCCTCCGGTGCTATCGTGAGCTTTTCCTCTTTGGCTATTCGCTTGAACATCTGCTCGATATCCTTTTCTGTCAGACGCCTGAACCTGAAGACAGCGCAGCGGGATTGAATGGGCTCGATGATACGGCTGGAGTAATTGCAGTCTAGTATGAAGCGCGTCGTTTGGGTGAACATCTCCATCGTCCGGCGCAGGGCATTCTGGGCATCGGCCGTGAGAGCATCGCTTTCGTCCAGCAGGATTATCTTGTAGGGGAAGCCGCCGATGGGCCTCGTTCTGGCATAATCCTTTACTTTGGTTCGAATGGTGTCAATCCCGCGTTCATCACTAGCATTAAGCTCCAACATGTTCTGGCGCCAGCCATCACCAAAAAGTTCCCGGGCAATGCAGAGGGCAGCCGTAGTCTTTCCGGTGCCGGCAGGACCGGCGAAAAGCAGGTTGGGCAGTGACTTTTTTTCCACAAAGCTCTTCAACCTAGTGACGATTTCCTCCTGCCCCACGATTTCATCAAGTTTTTTTGGGCGATATTTCTCCACCCAGATTTCGTCCACTTCGGCCATAAGAGCCATCCCGATGTGATTTTAACCTTTCTTGTTAAATCATTTTGGGGAATGTGGCAGATAAATAAGATTTTTCTGGCCCCAATTTGCAGCTGCAACTTTCAGCGAGATTTTTAGGACCAAATCATAATTACTTTCAGGTTGATGGCATGATCCAGCCGGCAGCAAAGGTCTATGATGCTAAGAAGGCCGAGCGCGAGATACAGGAGTGGTGGCTTTCTGCAGGGATTTATGGCAAGGTGAAGAAGTTGCGGGAGGGGGCAACCTCGTGGTATTTCTTAGACGGACCTCCCTACGCCAGCGGCAGCATCCACTTGGGAACAGCTTGGAACAAGATAATCAAGGATGCGGTCATCAGGTACAAGACTATGTGTGGGCTGAACGTCCGCCGTCAACCCGGATGGGATTGCCACGGCCTGCCTATAGAGGTCAAGGTCGAGGAGTTGCTGGGAATCAGGTCCAAGAAGGAAATCGAGCAGAAGATTGGGGTCGAGGCTTTTGTGGAGCAGTGCAAGAAATGGGCCAGCGACCATGTCAGGATCATGACCGAGCAGTTTAAGGAACTTGGAGTCTGGATGGATTGGGATGCTCCCTACATAACCTTCGATAGAGATTACATTGAGTCCGCTTGGTGGACGCTCAAGAAGACCTACGAGCAAGGTTTGATTAGAAAGGACTTGAGGGTAATCCACTGGTGTCCTCGCTGCGAGACGGCGCTGGCCGAGCATGAGGTCAGGGGCGAGTACCAGAACGTTAGCGATCCCTCGCTCTATGTTAGGTTCAGGCTTCGTGACCGTCCCAATGAATACCTGCTGGTCTGGACGACAACTCCATGGACCCTCCCAGCTGACCTCGCCGTCTGCGTCAACCCAGACTATGATTATTCAGAAGTTGAGGTTGGCGGGGACATCTATATTTTGGCCACGGCGCTTGTGGAAAAAGTAATGGTGGATTTGGGCATCAGCGACTATCGGGAAATCGGCTCGGTTAAAGGAGTTAATCTGGAGGGAATTGGGTATGAACATCCCCTGCTGGAGGAGGTTCCCAAGCAGGAAGAGTTCACGGAATATCACCGCGTTATTCTTGGCAGCCACGTGACGCTGGACGAAGGTACCGGCTGCGTTCACACGGCCCCGGGACACGGTGAGGAGGACTTTGAGGTGGGATCAAGATATGAGTTGCCGGTATTCAGTCCGGTTGGTCCCGACGGCAAGTTTACCGAGGAGGCGGGGAAATACGCCGGAATTTTTGTTAAAGAAGCCGATCGCTTAATTTTGGAGGATCTCCAGAAAAAAGGTTTGCTGGTGAAGCATGGCACGTTGGTGCACCAGTATCCTCACTGCTGGAGATGTCAGTCACCGTTGCTCTTCAGGGCCACCGAGCAGTGGTTCTTGAAGGTGGGCGAGATAAAGTCGAGAATAATCCAGAAGAACGCGGAAAAGGTGAAATGGTTCCCGGGCTGGGCCACGATTCGTTATGCGAATGGAGTGGAGTCTGTTGGGGACTGGTGCATCTCTCGCCAGCGTTACTGGGGCATTCCACTACCCATTTGGGTCTGCGATCAATGCAAGAACATGATTGTGGTGGGAAGTCTGGAGGAGCTATCCGCCCTATCACTACATCCGCTCGGTGATATCGATCTCCATCGCCCCTACGTTGACCGTGTGGAACTCAAGTGTCCCAAATGTGGTGGAACTTCAAGAAGGGTGCCGGATGTTCTTGATGTCTGGTTTGACTCCGGCATAGCCTCGTGGGCCAGCCTAGGCTATCCTAAGAGAAAGGAACTTTTTGATCGGATCTGGCCCAGCGACTTTGTCACCGAAGGCGAGGATCAGGTGACTAAATGGTTCTACAGCCAGCAGGTTGTTTCCATCGCGGCCTTTGGAGAAGTTCCCTACAAGAGGGTGCTGATGCACGGCTTTGCTCTCGATGAAAAGGGACGAAAGATGTCAAAGTCTCTAGGAAACGTGGTTAATCCAGATGACGTAATCAGGAAAAATGGGGTCGACGTCCTCAGGCTCTATATCATTGGAGCCAACCCGCCTTGGGAGGACCTGAAGTTCAGCTGGAAGAGCCTCGAGGTTGTTCAAAAGATGATCGGGGTGCTCTGGAACGTTCATGTCTTTGCCACGACTTACATGTCCCTCGATGAGTTTGATCCCAAGAAAATTGACCTTAATAGAGTAAGCGCTAGTCTGATGCCAGAGGATCTGTGGATGATCTCTAGAATCAACAGCGTTGCCCGGGAGGTGACACAGGCGATGGATGAACTCAACTTGCACAATGCGGTTAGATCCATTTCAAACTTTGTTCTCGAGGACCTCAGCCGGTGGTACGTTCGTTCCGTCCGCGAGAGGGTTTGGGTTGAGAAAGAGGACCCCAAGAAGCTCGCGGCCTATGTGGTGCTCTATCAAGCCATGCATGTGCTGGTGAGGCTGCTGGCCCCCTTTGCGCCTCACATCAGTGAGGTGATTTATCGTGATTTGGTCAAGTCTGCCGATCCCAATAGCCCAGAGAGCGTCCACATGTTGCCTTGGCCGTCAGTAGATGAGGGTGCGATAAATGTCAAGCTCGAGGAGGGTATGAGGATGGTCCGGGTCTTTGTGGAAGCTGGGGCCTCGGCCAGACAACAGCATCGACTTAAGCTCAGGTGGCCGGTGAAAAAGGTCTCGATTCAGGTGACCTCGGATGAAATTTTCGAGAAGATTAAGGATCTTCGTGAGCTACTGCAGAATCAGTTGAATTGCAAGGAGCTGTTTTTATTGTCTCCACATGAGAGACCACTCGAGCTGGAGTTGGGCGTCAAGGTTGATGAGGAGCAGTTCCGGCAGAAGTTCGGTGGGCTCGCTGAGAGGGCGATGGACCAAATTAGAAGCATGGATGCTGGGAGGTTGTCTGAAGAGCTGAACCTTCACGGCTTTGTCGGCCTGCAGTTCGATGGGCATAAACTAAGCGTTCCTAAGGACCTGATAGCATTTGAGGAGAGGCCGGCGGAGGGAATCGCACTCGTTCAGACTGATTTTGGAAAGCTGCTCATGGATACTAGGATGACTCCCGAGCTGGAGGCGGAGTCGATGGCGCGCGAGCTGGTCAGAAGGCTGCAGATGATGCGCAAGGAGATGGAGCTAGGGATGGAGGAAAGGGTTGACGTCGTTATCGGGCTTTCCACTCAAGACGATCTGGAAAGGTTGAGCACGCAACAGGACTACATCTGCAGGGAGGTCCGCGTGAGAAATCTACGCCTTTGTCTCTTGAATGACGTGGCCGGCGAGGGCTATTTGAAGGATTGGAACATTGACGGGGAAAACTTCAGGATGCTGGTGAGGCGGGTTGCTTAATTTTTCCGAAACACACCCGCCAAGCCGCCGTGGTCTATCGATATAAGTTAGTAGTTGCCAAATGTGATGGGGGTCAGATTTGCCGAGATCGGACATCTCCGGGTTCTACCGATTGAGCCCGGAGGAGAGGCTGAAGCTGGTGAAGGAGTTTGCCGGGCTTGACGACGCCGAGGCTGAGCTTCTTCAAAGGTCCGGAGCCCTAAGCCTTCAGCAGGCCGATCGGATGATTGAGAATGTTATCGGGATCACCTCCTTCCCTGTGGGAATAGCCACCAACTTTCTCATTAACGGGAAGGACTATCTCATCCCGATGGTCATTGAGGAGCCTTCAGTGGTGGCGGCTGCGTCTAATGCGGCCAAGATGGCCCGAGTCAGAGGGGGCTTCCAAACTGAGAGCACTCTTCCGGTGATGATCGGTCAGATACAGCTCGTCGATGTTGAAGATCCGATGGTCGCCAAGGAGAGGATCGTTAAGGAGACGGGCCGGATTTTGGCCAAGGCCAACGAGCAGGACCCGGTCTTGGTGAGGCTGGGCGGAGGGGCCGTGGGTCTGGATGTCCGGGTTCTCAACTCATCGATCGGCCCAATGGTAATAATCCATCTGCTGGTTGATGTCAGGGACGCCATGGGGGCCAACGTTATCAACACGATGTGCGAGGCGGTCGCTCCGATGATTGAAGAGATCACTGGTGGCAGGGTCTTTCTGAGGATAGTTTCTAATCTCGCGGTTCATCGGCTGGCGCGGGCGCGGGCGATTTTCGCCAAGGAGGCGCTCGGTGGCGAGGAGGTGGTGGACGGAATTCTGAAGGCATATGAGTTTGCCGCCGTCGATCCCTTTCGGTGTGCCACCCACAACAAGGGAATAATGAACGGTGTTATCGCTGTTGCACTGGCCACGTTGAACGATACCAGGGCGCTTGAGGCCGGAGCCCACGCTTACGCCGCAGTGGGGGGCGGTTACCGGCCGCTGAGCCACTGGTACCGGACTCCAGAGGGGGATCTTGCCGGCAGCATTGAGCTGCCGGTGGCAGTGGGCGTTATCGGCGGTGCCACGGCGGTTCATCCCATCGCCAAGATTTGCCGCAAGATACTCGGCATGCCCTCAGCTAGGCAGCTGGGAGAGATAATGGCAGCAGTCGGTCTGGCCAATAACCTAGCCGCGATGCGGGCGCTTGCGACAGAGGGCATTCAAGCCGGCCACCTTAAGCTGCACGCCAAAAACGTTGCGGTAACGGCCGGAGCCGATGGCGAACTCATCGATATCGTGGCCCGACGGATGATTGAGGAGAAAAAGGTTAGTTATGATCGGGCACTGGCAATTCTCAGGGAACTAAAGTCACAGACATAGTTCACCTTCCGACAGCCAGCTCCGGGTGGCTGTTTAAATTCCGTTTAATTGTTTCAATTCCAACCCGGAGACCAGTTGCTTCTGTTTTCAAAAATGTCTATAAGTTGGGAGGAAGAGTTCTTTCGGGGCTGGACGTGGAGATGACTTTTGAACAGATGGTTCAGAGCATCTTGGAGGCGACGGGGCTTAGCCGCGATGAGGTGATGTCCCGAATTCGTAGCAAGCAGGAGGAACTCGGCGGCTTTGTGACTTTGGAGGGAGCGGCGAATATCGTCGCCCGTGAACTCGGCGTCATTTTTGAGCGTAAGGAACCCGAGGTCAGACCGCTTCGCATCGAGGACCTGCTGCCCGGGATGTCTAAGGTTGACCTTCTGGCCCGAGTGGTTAGGATTCAGGAGCCGAGGGAGTTTCAAAGACCAAGCGGCAAGTCAGGACAGGTGGGGAGCTTAGTCCTTCAGGATTCAACAGGTGAGATAAGGTTGGTCCTGTGGGACGATAAGGCCTCGATCCTGAGGCAGGGGGGGCTGAAGAAGGGAGACATCATCAAGGTGCAGGGGGCTTATGTTAGAGAGGGACTAGACAAACGACCTGAACTCAGTCTCGGCGCCCGCGGTACCATCTCCCTGTGCCCCGATCACCCGCTGGCCGAGGAGTTGCCACCTCTTTCCCGATCACTGACGAAGATAGCTGATTTGGCTTCCCACTTGGTTGAGGTTGACGTAGTGGGGCGAGTGGTCACGTCTAGCGAAGTTAGGTTTTTCGACCGACCGGATGGAACCACAGGAAAGGTGGCCACGCTAATTCTTATGGATGATACTGGCCAAGTGAGGGTTTCGCTCTGGGACGATTGGGCTGAGGCAGCAAAGGAGATCAGTCGAGGTGACGTAGTGATGCTGGAAAATGCCGCGGTCCGACAAGGTCTGGGTGGCCGGGTCGAGTTGAGCCTCGGCATAGGCGGGCGGTTGGTGAGGAATCCACCGGTCATCTTAGAACTTCCTGAGCCGGTGGAGAGGCCGCTGAAGATAGGGGAAGTTGAACCCGATATGCGATCTGTAGATGTGGCAGCAATTGTGAAGCGCAAATTACTCTTGCGCGAGTTCAAACGCAGTGACGGGTCCACGGGCAGAGTCTTAAACTTGATTCTGGCGGATGACACCGGAGCCTTGCGGGCATCGTTCTGGGATCAGGCAGCGGATCTAGCTCAGAATCTGCAGGTCAATGATAGAGTTCTGCTGAAGAACGCTTACACTCGTGTTGGCTTGGGTGGTAAGCCCGAGATTCACGTGGGCAGAACAACTCAGGTCGAGATAAATCCACCCGGGGTCCCCGTGGCTGAGCCAAGGTCGCAGCCCATTAAAATAGGTGAGCTTGAACCTAATCTTGACGCCGTGGAGGTGGTCGGCAGGGTCGTGGAGATATCTGAGAGACGCGAGTTCACCCGTCCGGATGGAAAAAAAGGAACGGTGGCGTCGATAGTCTTAGGTGACGATTCTGGGACGGTCAGGGTTTCGCTCTGGCAGGAGCACGCGGAAAGTTTAGGGCATCTTAAGGTTGGTGACGTGGTGAGGCTGGTCGATGCTTATACCACCCTTGGCAACTTGGGCCAGGTGGAGCTTCATCTAGGTAGCCAAGGGAGATTGGAGCGGAATCCGGCTCTGGAGGTGCCGCTGGTGGCATTAGTAGCGCCAGCTGTGCAGGAGCCTGAGCGCGTGGACATTTCCAAGATCGACCGGGAGGGGATGAGGGTGGAGGTTCGGGGGACGGTGATGCAGGTTTTTCATCGCCGCCCGATATTCGATGTTTGCCCCAGCTGCGGCCGAAGCATCGTTGGCTCAGAAACCAGCTTGATCTGCGAGGAATGTGGTAAATCAGTTACTCTGGACCACCGAGCGGTGCTCAGCTTCCTGTTGGATGATGGCACCGGGAATATTCGTGTGGTCCTTTTCGGAAGGGT
>JAWCKT010000001.1:0-2783 GCA_038851515.1 Hadarchaeum sp. (SeqCode) | reverse complement strand
GGAAGGGTGGCGGAGAAGCTGTTAGGGATGAGTGCCCAGCAGGTTTTTGATTACCTCAAGTCAAATCCAGATTTAGCTGCTTTTTATCATGGGCTGGGACTAGTCGGAAAGGAGTTGATAGTTTTTGGGATCACGAGGCGGGAGAGATATCTTGATCAGCTGGAGATTCGGGCCCAGGAGTTTAGGATGCCCGACCCGCTGGAGGAGGCTAGGTTGCTTCTCAAAAGGCTAAAAGAAATGACGTGAGAGTATAAAGGGGAGAGGTTATTGTCTGAGGTCACCAAAAAAACGATCGAAAACCTTCCTGGAGTCGGTGAGGCCACGGCGGAGAAACTTCGGGAGGCAGGTTACCGGACCATTGAGTCAATAGCGGCAGCGACCGTCGCCGAGCTGCGGGAGGCCGCCGAGCTTGGTGAGGCGCAGGCCAAGAAGATTATCGCTGCGGCTAGGGAGGCCGCTGATTTCTGCTCCTTTGTCACCGCGGACAAGGTGCTGGAAAAAAGGGAGAAGGTGGGCCTGATAACGACGGGCAGCGCCTCTCTCGACGATCTGCTGGGCGGCGGGGTGGAGACCCAAGCGGTCACCGAGGCCTTCGGGGAGTTCGGCTCGGGCAAGACGCAGCTGGCCCATCAGCTTTGTGTTAATGTCCAGCTGCCCAAGGAACAGAAGGGTCTTGATGGCAAGGCAATTTTCATCGACACTGAGAACACCTTCAGGCCGGAGAGGATTAGGGACATGTCCTTGGGTGTAGGTCTCGATCCCGTGAAGGCCCTACAGAATATCTACTATGTAAGGTCCTACAACACTGACCAGCAGATTCTGATAGCTGAGAAGGCCGAGGAGATCGTTGAGAGGGAGAACATTCGCCTCATCGTTGTCGACTCAGTAACCGCTCAGTTCAGGGCCGAGTTCACCGGGAGGGAGACCCTGGCGCTGAGACAGCAGAAGTTGAACCGGCACCTCATGACGCTACACCGGATCGCCGACCTGCATGATTTGGCCGTCTTCGTGACCAACCAGGTGCAGGCGAGGCCGGACATTTTCTTCGGTGATCCCACCAAGCCTATTGGCGGACACATTCTCGCCCACTCTGCGACGACCCGCATCTACCTCAGGAAATCCAAGGAGCAGAGGAGGATCGCCAGGATATTTGACAGCCCCAACCTTCCCGAGCGTGAGGCGGTTTTCCGGATTACTGAGCAAGGGATAAAGGACTGAAGGTGTCTTTTTGATCAGGCTTCTGGCCGTGGACATCGACGGCACCATGACCTACCGAGACAGAAGGCTTGATCTGGCAGCGGTCGAGGCCATCAGGAGGGCCGAGGATGCAGGGATTTCGGTCGTGATCGCCACCGGCAACATCTTCAGGTTTGCTGAGGCCGCCGCTGTTCTCATCGGAACCTCGGGACCCCTGATAGCTGAGGATGGGGGCATCGTCTTTGACTTTGGCACCGAGAAGATGCACGTGCTAGGCGATAGGGTGGACGCGGACCGTGCCTTTGCTGAGCTCAAGAAGGTGTTTGGAAATATAGAGACCACCAGAAGTAATCCAGACCGGCTCACGGGCGTCGTCATCAGGAAGACGGTCCCACTGGAAGAGGTGAGGAGGGTCATCAGGGAAAGGAACCTTCCCGTCATCGCGGTGGATTCTGGGTGGGCCATTCATCTGCGCAGACCTGAGGTCAATAAGGGGAATGCGTTGAAGAAGGTGTCTATGATTACCAATGTTATGCCGGATGAGATCGCTGCGATAGGAGACGGTTACAATGACGTTGAGATGCTGCAGTTGGCTGGGCTGAGCTTTGCGGTGGCCAACTCGGTTGAGGAAGCAAAGAGGGCGTCGCAGCGGGTGACCCGGTTCCCTCACGGAAGGGGTGTTGCTGAGGCGGTTGAGGAGATCCTCAAGCTTACCGGCCGAATCTAGTTTGATATTTTCTCAGGTGATGGACCTTTGGCATTAAGTTGTCGTGTGAAAAAATGCTTTTCATAAATGGTTAGGAACTGCCATCGTTATTTTTGGCTTGAAAGGGTTTAGTATCGGTACTCTATACCAAGGTCGCGCAGTTCGCTTTTGATCTTTCGATAAAGGTCCAAATATTCCTGAGTCGGCTTCTTCCTTTCCACGTCGTAACATTCCCTGAAGGTCTTACCCAGAGGAGCGTCCTTTATCCGGTGCTCGTATTTTTTCAAAAGTTCCTTGACGATTTCGTTGGCGTCTTCCCTTTTCATCCTGCTTTCAACTGCGGAGAGTCCGGACTCACAGGCAAACCTCGCTTCCATCGGCGTGGTTCTTTCCTTGTGCTTGTTGGAGGCGGTGGCCATCTCCCAGAGGATGCTGGCACCAGAGACGGCGCTGGTTATCCCGTGAGCGGCAGCCTCGTATAGGACCATTTCGGTGCATGGACCCGCGACGGCAAACCCGTTGGATCCCGAGATGAATTTTGAGTTTCTGGCGATGGCTTGATAGGTGCCGCTCACCACCCAGAGCATCTCCCTCATCGTGTTGCAGAAGTAAATCTTGTCGATGGGGAAATAGCAGGTGAAGTAGCCCTGGTTGACCATCAGCCCTTGGATGTGCGAGGCAACACCGATTATTGCCGTCCCCTCGGCGCCGGCGTATGCGCCCAGCATCGGGCTTGTCAGCGTTCCGCAGAGGTGACTGTTCTGGTGGAAGTGTAGCATCTTGGTCAGCAGGTCGTTGTCAATTTTGAGCTCGCTTATTATCGAAACCAGCCTGATATCAGTTTTTCTAGCACCCCATTCTTGGTCGCTGGTGGCGATCT